>PWLT01000462.1 GCA_003558415.1 Hyphomicrobiales bacterium | reverse complement strand
GACGGGCTCGCCGAGGCGCTGTGCTTTGGCTACAAGGAGCGCCCGCTGCTGGTGCATCGGCTCGACAAGGACACCTCGGGGCTGATGCTTCTGGCGCGCACGCCGCGCGTGGCGCGGCGCCTCTCGGAGGCGTTTCGCGCCCGCACCACGCGCAAGATATACTGGGCCGCCGTGGCCGGCGTGCCCGCCCCGCGCATGGGCACGATCCGCTACGGGCTGGTCAAGGCGGGCGGACGCGGCCCCGGAGGCGAGGGCGAGAAGATGCGCTGCATCCACCCCGACGCGGTTGCCACGACCGAGGGCGCGAAGGCTGCCACGACCGATTACGCGGTGCTCTCGGCGCTGGGCAAGCGCGCGGCCTGGGTGGCGCTGGTGCCGGTGACCGGGCGCACCCACCAACTGCGCGCCCATATGGCCGAGATCGGCCACCCCATCGTGGGCGACGGCAAATATGGTGGCTCGGGGCAGGTGAACGAGGGCGAGGGCTGGGGCGCCCAACTGGGCGGCGAGATCAGCCGCAAGCTGCATCTCCACGCGCGCCATCTGCGCCTGACCCATCCCGTCACCGGCGCGGTTCTGACCCTGACCGCGCCGCTGCCCGATCACATGTTGCGGACCTGGGACACGCTGGGCTGGGACAAGGACGAGGTGCCCGTCGATCCCTTCGCGGAGGAGAGATGAGTGCGCCGCTGCGCCTTGTGGTGTTCGATGTGGACGGCACGCTGGTCGACAGCCGTGCGCACATCCTTGCGGCCATGCGCGAAGCCTTCGCGCGCGCCGGGCTCACCCCGCCCGAAGACGCGCGGGCGCTGGAGGTCGTGGGGCTGTCGCTGCCTGTGGCGATCACCCGGCTGTGCCCCGATGCGCCGGAGCCCCTGGCCCGCGCGCTTGCGGAGCACTACCGCGATGCCTTTGCGGAACTTCGCGCGACGACCCCCTCGCCGCTCTTTCCCGGCGCGCGTGCAGCGCTGGCGCATCTTGCCGCGCGCGACGAGGTGCTCTTGGGCGTTGCGACCGGCAAGTCGCGGCGCGGGCTCGATCACCTGCTGGCGACCCATGCGCTCGAATGGGCCTTTCACACCACGCAGGTGGCCGATGGGCACCCATCCAAGCCGCATCCCTCCATGCTGCATGCCGCGCTGCGCGAGACCGGCGCCGAGGCGCGCCACGCGGTGATGATCGGGGATACCAGCTTCGACATGGAGATGGCGGGCAATGCCGGGGTGGCGGCGCTGGGCGTCTTCTGGGGTCATCACTCAGCGGATCGGTTGCGCGCGGCCGGGGCTGCGGCGGTCCTGACTGATTTCGATGCGCTCGCCGCGACACTCGACAGGCTGTGGGAGGTGGCATGAGCGAATGGGCCGCGAAACGCTTCTGGACGGCGGTGGATGTCGTGCCGGCCGCGGAGGGCTATGGCGTCCGGCTCGATGAACGCCCCCTCACGACGCCGCGCAAGGCGCCGCTGGTGGTGCCGACCCGCGAGCTTGCCGAGGCCGTGGCGGCGGAGTGGAAGGCGCAGGAGGGCCGCATCCGGCCCGAGACGATGCCGATGACGCGTGCCGCGAATACCGCGATCGACAATGTTGCGCAGAACCGCACGGAGGTTGCCGCCATCATCGCCCAGTACGGCGAATCCGATCTGCTGTGTTACCGTGCGCCCCATCCCCCGGGCTTGCGCGCCCGCGAGGCGGCAGCCTGGGATCCGTTGCTCGACTGGGCCGCAGCGGCGCTCGCGGCGCGGCTGGTTGCGGTCGAGGGCGTGAGTTTCGTGCCCCAGCCCGAGGACAGCCTGGCGGCGTTGCGCGAAAGGGTCGGGCGGTTCGACCCATTCGGCCTGACCGGGTTGCACGATCTGGTGGCCTTGAGCGGATCGCTTGTCATCGGGCTGGCTGCCGCCGAGCGGGCGCGCCCGCTCGAAACGCTGTGGGAGGCCGCCTGCGTCGACGAAAACTGGCAGATCGAGCACTGGGGACGCGATTGCGAGGCCGAGGCCCACAGCGCCCAGCGCCGCCAGGCTTTCTTTGACGCAGCGCGATTCCTGGCGATGAGCGGGGGAGCTGTGCAAGGCAATCCGGTGGGTTGAGCACCAGAGGTCGGCTGGACGGATGCCCGGCGTGCGGATCGTCGCAATCGGGGAGCAGGCTTGACGGGTCAAACTGAATCGGAAAACACTGCGTCTGCAAGGGCGCCGCACGACCGGGCGAACGCGCCTGAAATCGGAAGCCCCAGACACCCGGCCCTCATGGGTGTCAGATTGAGGTACTAATGAAGACGACGAAGATTCTCGGCGCCCTGATGGCTGTTGGCCTGGGTTGGGGGGCAGCCTCGGCCCAGACGCTCGCCGAGGTTCAGGAGCGCGGGGAACTGGTCTGCGGCGTTGCCCCCAGCGTGCCGGGTTTCGCGATCGCGGATTCCAATGGCGTCTGGCAGGGCTTCGACGTGGCTATGTGCCGCGCCGTGGCGGCCGCGGTACTTGCCGATCCGATGGCGATAACCTTCGTGCCGACCACGGAGGAAACCTGGGCCCCTGCGCTGGTCGACGGCGAGGTGGACATGCTCGCGCGCAACACCTCATGGACCTTCAGCCGCGATGTCGGCCTCCCTCTCACCTTTGCGGCGGTCAGCTATTACGACGGGCAGGGCTTCATGGTGCGGCGCGAATTCGGTGCCGGCTCGGCGCTGGAGCTCGACGGCGCCGCAATCTGCGTGCAGCCCGGCGGTGCATCCGAGCGCAACCTCGCTGAATATTTCCGTGTCAACAACATGGAATACCAGACGGTGGGAATCCAGAGCAGCGCCGAAGGGCAGCAGCTCTACATCGAGGGGGAGTGCGACGTCTTCACCGCCGAAGTCTCGGGTCTGGCCGCCATCCGCGCGAGCTTCGGAGAACCCGAAAACCACGCAATTCTGCCCGAAGTGATCTCGAAGGAGCCCCGCGGGCCGATCGTGCACGAGGGCGACGACGCCTGGGCCGATCTCGTGCGCTGGGTCTTCTACGCCCTCGTCGCGGCCGAGGAACATGGCGTCACCTCGGCAAACATCTCCGAGCTCGTGCAGGGAACCTCTCACCCGGAGGTCAACCGGCTGCTGGGCAGTGAGGAAGATTTCGGAGAAATGCTCGGCCTTGACAATGAATGGGCAGTGCGCGCGATTTCCGCCAGCGGAAACTACGGCGAGATCTTCTCCTCCACGATCGGCGAGCAGACGCCCATCGGCCTTGCGCGCGGGCTCAACGCGCTCTGGACGCAGGGCGGGCTGCACTATACGCCGCCCTTCCGGTGACCCCACCGCGCTGCGGCGAGGCACATGCCACGCGCGGGGTCAGTCGAGCTCGCGCGGGGTGATGAAATCGCACGGCTCGCCGGTTCCCGCCGCGAGTTGCGACCAGTCGCTGATCGGAAAACGCATCACCAGAGTCGCCCCGGTGGGAAAATCGGCAAAGTGCGGATGCGCGGGGCGATGCCTTACGAGGGCCGCCGCGAGTTCGGTGGTGCCGGGGTTGTGCCCGAGCAGCAGCGTCCGCTCGCCCCGCCCGCCGCGCAGGATGCGCAGCATCCCCGCAGCCGGCGCATTGTAGAGCGCGCTGACGAGCTCCGCCTCGGGCGGAGTGGGAAGCTGTGCGGCCAGCTGTTGCCAGGTCTCGCGCGTGCGCGCGGCGCTCGACACCAGCGCTTCGTCCGGAAGGTGGCCGCGGGCCGCGAGCCATTTGCCGATGCTCGCCGCGGCACGACGTCCACGCGCATTGAGGGGGCGTTCGTGATCGGGCTGCAGCGGGTCGCCCCAGCCGGACTTGGCGTGACGCATGAGAATGAGCATGCGGCTCATGCGCGATGGAACCTTCGCATGTGCCAGGCCGACTGATCCTCGCGTCTGCCGTAGCTGGCCGAAACCGGGCAGGCCCGTCGCACGGCACAGCCGCGCTCCATGCATTCGGCCCCAGCCTGCGTATCGAGGAAGCTGTGGCAAGCCGGCACATCGTAGCCTTCCACCCCCAGCGCCCCGACCGGGCAGGCGCTCAGGCATGGCCGCGTTGCGCAGGCGCTGCAGGGCGGCTCAAGGGGGGGGTGCGGGAGCTCGATCCGCTCAGGGAGGGCCAGTGCGCCGCGATAGGAGAGCATGAGCCCGGCGCGCTCATGTACCAGCAGACCGACCGGCGAGAGCCATGCGCGCCCGCTGCGCAGCGCCCAGCGCTGGAACGGGTGGTATGGCGGGCCCGAGAAGGGAAAGAGCGGCTCTGCGCCGAACGCCCGCGCAAGCGCGCCGATCACCCGCCGTGACCAGCGGTCGAGCGGGTCGGGCCGCCGGTCGGAGAATTCCGGTTGCGCAGTAACATGGGGCCAGAATCCGGGCTCATGGGGGCCGAGCAAGACAAGCGTGCGGCATGCCAGCGCAACGCCGTCCTCCGGGCGGGGGTGGAAGGCGCCGAAATTGGCGAGCCGATGCTTGAGCGCCTCGGCCTCCAGCACCGCGAGTGCGGCGGCGCGCTCCGTTCCCGGCTCGGTATCGCGTATCGATTCGCTCACGGTTCGTCCTGCGTTGGGGTCAAGGGGCTCACTTGTCTGTCTTTCTTTGCCCGGTGGGGCGCAGCCGGTAGACGCCCTCGGGGAGGTTGAGTGCGGCTGCGAGATCGCGCAGCTGGGCGATCGACAGAGTAATACGCACCACCTCGTCGCGGCGCGGGTCGTATTGCTCGACCGTCACGCAGTCCTCAAAGGCGCAAACGGTCACGTCCTCGCGCAGATAGGCTGAACCCTCGTCGACAAGTGTGACGACCGTGGCGTCGAATTCGTGCTCGATGGTGAACATCCCACGAGGCTAACCCGCGCGCGTCCGGCTGGAAAGCCCTCTGCGGCGCCGCCGCCGGGGGGCGAAAACTTGATCTGGATCATTGCGGATGCAACGAAATCCGGGCAGCATCGAGAGATCCGTGGGGTCGCCGGTGCGGCCTCCGACACGCCAAGGAAGGAGACTCGCAATGGGCATGATTGATCGGATCGACCGTCACGCCACGCTGATGCACCGCATGAGCGACACTGTCGGCGCCGAGCTGGGGGACGCGCTTGTCGAAGGCAGGCTGTCCGCCGAGGCGCTCAGGGGCGCGGTTCTCAGCTGCACTCGCTGCGATTCCGTCGACGCTTGCGAGCAGTGGCTCGCCGAGCACGAGGATGACACGGCGCAGAGCGCCCCCGAATACTGCCGCAACCGCGAATTGCTGGCGCGGCTTCGTCGCTGAGCGCGGCGCGGGAAGCCGGCCATGTTCGATCTGCGGGAAATCAGCGAGCGCATCGCGCGGGTGCGACGCATGGGCCATGCCGTCGGTGTCGATCTCGACTCGGCGATCGGCGAGGGCGGGATTGCCCGACCCGAGGCGCAGGCCGCTGTTCGCCGCTGCCTGACCTGCGCGGCGACCGATGATTGCGCAGAATGGCTGGAGGATTATCCCGACGGCGCGCCCCGCCTGCCGGGCTACTGCCGCAACCGGCATCTCTTCCGGCGATTGGGCGCGGGCGATCGGGGCGGCGGGTAAAAAAACCGGTTCACGGACGCTAACTTGGTGCGATAGGCTCAATCCGGCATCAAGGGAGCCTGCTCATGCGCTGCGTTTTCGTCCAGT
>PWLT01000325.1 GCA_003558415.1 Hyphomicrobiales bacterium | reverse complement strand
TTCGTGATCGCAGGCGTCGGGATCGAGCCGGATACCCGCCTTGCACAGGCTGCCGGCCTTGCCCTGGAAAACGGGATCGCCACGGATGAGTTCGGCGCCACGAGCGTGGCCGGCATTTGGGCGGCGGGCGATTGCGCCTCGTTCCCCTATGCCGGCGCACCTGTGCGTCTGGAAAGTGTGCAGAACGCCATCGACCAGGCCGAACGCGTAGCGGGAAACATGCTCGGCGCGGGCAAGGCCTACGTGCCGGAGCCTTGGTTCTGGTCGGATCAGTACGATGTGAAACTACAGATCGCGGGGCTCTGCACCGGATACCGCCATGTGGTTGTGCGGGGGGCGGATCGGGGCCCGCGCTCGCACTGGTATTTCGGGGATAAGGGGTTGCTGGCCGCCGATGCGATCAACGACCCGCGCAGCTTCATGATTGCGAAGCGCGCGCTCCAGTCGGGCATCTCGGTTGATCCCAGAGCAATTGCGGATCCCGAGACTGACCTGAAAAAGACGCTATTGAGCGGCCACGCAAAAGACGATGCCAGCACTCTACACAGCTCGACGAAATGAATGCGGCTCAGGTGGAAGGTGGCCAACTAGAATTGGGGTGGGAGCTTCGGTTCAGTGGCCGAAGGGAACAGGTGGCTGGCAGATCGGTCGGAACGGGCGTTCCTTCGAGCGTTGGGCCTGCTTGCTCATCCGCGAGATCAATTGCTGCGGCAGTCACGCCTCAAGCGTCGGTTCTGCAACAACGCCGAGTGCAGCATGCGCGACCCGGTCGCCTTACCGGAACCGTTCCTGCGCCAGCGCCTTGATGCGCGCGCGGATCTCCTCGCGCGCTCTGCGGAACCCATCGGCGCCCCGAGGGTCGTCGATCGGCCAGTGCAGCCGCTCCGCATGGCCCGGCACATAGGGGCAGACCTCCTCGGCGCAGAGCGTGACGATGATGTCGGCGCGCCCGGCATCTACCGCCTCCAGCCCCTTGGCGTGATGCCCCGAGATGTCGATGCCGATCTCTGCCATCGCCTCCACGGCCTGCGGGTTCAGCGCCCCGGGGGCCGAGCCGGCGCTCGCGACCTCGACCCAGGCCGGCAATATCGCGCGCGCCAGCCCCTCGGCCATCTGGCTGCGGGCGGAATTGGCGACGCAAAGGAACAGGATGCGCATCTCTGCCTCAGCCCTCCTGCAACGGGACCATCAGAACCGGCCGGCGGGCGATCTCGCACAGGTTCTCCGCAGTCGAGCCGATCACCATGCTCTGCACCCAGTTCCGGCCATGCTTGCCAACCACGATGAGTTGCGCCTCACACGCCTCGGCCATGCGGGCGATCTCTTCCGAGGGTCTGCCGGCGGGCAGATGCAAATCGGGCTTGCCGCCCGACGCCGCGACCTCGTCCGCAATGGCGCCAAGCGCGGCGCGCGCCATCACCGGCCAGCGGGGGTAGCGGGCACAGTCGGCATCGGTAAGCACATGCACCAGGTCGACACCACCGGCATGGGCGGCGAGCCTGGCCGCAGCGGCTTCGGCGGCAGCCGCATGGGGTGAGAAATCGGTGGCCAGCATCAGCCGGGTCAGCCCGCCATCACAGGCCCGCGCGCAGTCCGGCGCATCGTCGCGGCCGTCGGATTCGATCCATTCCAGCCGCACCGGAAGCGGGGACTGGCGGATCACCTCGCGCGCGGTGGAGCCCAGAAACAGCCCCCGCACCATGTTCTGCCCGCGCGAGCCGATCACGATCAGATCGGCGTGGTGCTCGGCCGCGCAGGCAAGGATCTCTGCCGCCGGCTCGCCGGAGGCGCGGATATCGACCGCAACCTCGAGCCCGGCCGCACGCAGGGGCGCGGCACGACGGTCGAGCCAGGCGCCGTAATCCGTTTCCTTGCCGAACCCCGCACCCTGGGCATAGCCCACGCGGATGACATGGGTGAGGATGACACGCGCAACCCCCAGATCCTTGAGATCCCCCAGACAGTCGAGCATCGCCGCCTCGGCCGGCGACAGATCGAGTGCCACAAGTGCCGTGGTGAACATCAGAGCTGCTCCTTGTTGCGGGCCGCGCGGATGGCGGTTTCCTCCAGCGGGAACCAGTGCCGCGTGCGGTTGGCGAACCATACCAGCGACAGCATCACCGGCACCTCCACGAGCACCCCCACCACCGTGACCAGCGCGGCGATGGAGTTGAGCCCGAACAGCCCGATCGCCACCGCCACCGCCAGCTCGAAGAAGTTCGAGGTGCCGATCATCGCGCAGGGGGCGGCCACCTTGTGCGGCACGCGCCAGGCCTTCGCCGCCCAGTAGGCCACCGCGAAGATGCCGTAGGACTGGATCAGAAGCGGAATGGCGATCATCACGATGACCAGCGGACGCTCGAGGATCACCTCGCCCTGAAAACCGAACAGAAGCACAACCGTCGCCAGAAGCCCGAGGATCGAGAGCGGCTTGATGCGCGCGGTGAAGGCGGCCACTGCCGCCTCGCCCTCGGCCGCGCTGCGCGCGCGCTGTGTCAGCCGCAGCCGCGTGAGCACTCCCGCAGCCAGCGGGATCACGATATAAAGCACCACCGAGAGCACCAGCGTCTCCCACGGCACGGTAATGTCGGTCACCCCCAGAAGCAGCGCCACGATCGGCGCATAGGCGAAGATCATGATCGCGTCGTTGAGCGAGACCTGCGCGAGCGTGTAGTTCGGATCGCCCTTGGTGAGCGTGGACCACACGAAGACCATCGCCGTGCAGGGGGCCGCACCCAGCAGGATCATCCCGGCGATATACTGCCCCGCCGTGCCCGGCTCGATGAAGGGCGCAAAGACGAACTCGAAGAACAGCACCCCGAGCGCGGCCATGGTGAAGGGCTTGATCAGCCAGTTCACGGTCAGCGTGATGATCAGCCCCTTGGGCCGCTCATGGATCCGCGCCAGCGAGGTGAAATCCACCCCCACCATCATCGGGTAGACCATGAACCAGATCAGCACCGCGACGACGAAGTTGATCGAGCCGTATTCCAGCGCCGCCAGAAACCCGACCACCGCGGGCGCGACCTGCCCCAGCCCCAGCCCGGCAAGAATCGCCAGCGCCACCCAGATGGAAAGATAGCGTTCAAAAACAGGCATTCATACAGACCTTTCTTCGCAATCAATCACCGGCGTAGCGTCGTGCAGCCCCGGCGATCGGATCCTCTCACGCCAGCGCCGCCTCGCCACCGCACAGCGCGCGCAGGCGAGCGGGACCCACCGGATCCTCGGCGAGCATGGGCACCACGGCATGGCGGGGGGCAAGTTCGTCGCGCACGCGCGCGATTTCGGGTGCCTCGGTTGCGGCGCGTGCGGCCAGCAGCGGATGCGTGGTGCCTGCCGCGGCGAGGCTTGAATTGACCACCCAGCCGAAGGGCGTGATCCCGGCGCGGCCGAGGTCTTCCTGAAGCCGCGCGGCTTCGAGAACCGGGGTGGTCTCCGGCAGGGTCACGACCAGCATCTTGGTCTGCTCGGGATCCTGCAGGCGCATCATCGGCGTGGTCATCCGCGCCGCGCTCTCACCTGCGTGGCGCAGCGTCTCGCGGTGATAGGAGCTTGTCGCATCCAGCAGCAGGAGCGTGTGCCCGGTCGGCGCGGTATCCATAACCACGAAGCGCTTTGAGGCCTCGCGGATCGTGCGCGAAAACGCCTGAAACACCGCGATCTCCTCGGTGCAGGGCGAGCGCAGATCCTCCTCCAGCATGGCGCGCCCCTGTGCATCCAGGCTCTTGCCACGGGTCTGCATGATGTGATCGCGGTAGGCTTGGGTCTCGGCCTCGGGGTCGATCCGGCTGACACTCAGATTCGGAACGTCGCCCGCGAGCGTCTCGGTCAGATGCGCGCTGGGGTCGGTGGTGGTCAACAGCACGTCGTGTCCGCGCGCGGCTAGTTCCACGGCGACGGCGGCGGCAATGGTGGTCTTGCCGACCCCGCCCTTGCCCATGGTCATGATCAGGCCCTTGCCGGGGCCTTCCAACTCATCGATCATCCGGCCCAGCGGCGGCAGGTCGGGCAGGGCATTGGCCGAGGCCGGCGCCTGCGGATCGGCCGGCTGCGCCATGCGGCGGAGCGCCTCCAGCCCGACGAGGTTCTCCGGGCGCAGCTCGAACCGGCTCTGCGGCATGGCGGCGAGATGCGCATCCATCTCCGACAGCGCCGAGCGCTCGCGCGCGATCATCGCGGCGGCGAGGCTGTCGCCGCGCGCCTGCCCCGGCATGATCCCGTTGATCGCCAGGTGCTGGTTGGTCAGGCCGATCTCGGCCAGCTCGTGCGAGGTGCGCGCCGCCTCGGCCAGCGAGGACGCGCGCGGCCGCGCCACGAGGATCAGGCGCGTCAGCGCCGCATCCGACAGGCTGTCCACCGCTGCCGCGTAGCGCGCGCGTTGCTTCTCCAGCCCGGCCAGCGGCCCGAGGCAGGAGGCGTCGCCCTTTCCCTCTTCCAGGAACCCGCTCCAGGCGCCGGGCAGTTGCAGCAGGCGGATGGTGTGGCCGGTGGGCGCGGTGTCGAAAATGACATGGTCAAAGCGGCCCGTCACCGCGTCATCGGTCAGAAGCGCCGTGAACTCGTCGAAGGCCGCGATCTCGGTCGTGCAGGCGCCCGAGAGCTGTTCCTCCATGCCCTTGAGCACCGCTTCGGGCAGGCTGCCGCGCACCGGGCCGAGAATACGGTCGCGATACGCCTGCGCCGCCGCCTCAGGGTCGATTTCCAGCGCACTGAGATTTTCCACCGCGGCGATCGGGGTGATCGCGTTGCCGATCTCCTGCCCGAAGACCTGTCCGACATTCGAAGCCGGATCGGTGCTCACGAGCAGCACGGTCCGGCCCGTATCTGCGAGATTGACAGCCGTCGCACAGGCCAGCGAGGTCTTTCCCACCCCGCCCTTGCCGGTGAGAAACACGAATTTCGGCAGATCGTTGAACATGGACTCTCCTTCGCCCACAGATGATGGGCGTGCGGGGGCATTGCGCCCCGGCACTTGCACTTGGGTGGATCGCCTCGCCCGCGGATCAGCAGCAGGCGCCGGTTTTCTCCTTCTCGGGCGACGCTTGCATCTCCTCGGCCTTGTCGACGCCGCAGCCCTTGGCGGCAGTGCCCTCATCGGGGATCAGCTTGTCGGCCAGCCCGAGGATGTTTTTCGCGGATGCCTCCCTGATCATGCGGCCAACGGCGATCGCTTCGCGCATGGCGGCGTCACTCAGGCCCAGCTCGCGCGACTTCTTCACGTGATACTTCAGGCACGGCTCGCAGCTTGCGCCGATGGCCGCGCCGAGCGCGATCAACTCGCGCACGGCCTCGGTGACCTCGACCTCGGGCGCGGCAATACCGGCCCATCCGGCCAGTTCCGCGCGTGCCGGATGGCGGCTCGTCGAGTCGATCCGGCCATCCACCACGATGGCCGGAAGCCCCTCGCTGCCCGACTCTTCCATCAACGCCTTGATCGCGGGATCGGCGGCGAAATCGATCAGCTTCTGGTCCACTTCGGTGCCGCAGATCCCGGTCGAGCAGCACATGGCCGGATCAAAGACGGTCATATTGGTCATTGGTTGTTCTCCTTGGGAATGCAGCCTTGCGGGGTGTAGCAGCAGGGCGCGTCGGCCTGCGAAGCATCGCGCGCCTCGACCATGCCGATCAGCGCGTGCAGCGGTGCGAGCACCTTCGGGTTGAGCGAATAGCAGATACGCGGACGCTCGATCGTACCCACGACGAGCCCCGACGCCTTGAGAATGCGCAGATGCTCGGACACGGTGGATTGCGCCAGGCCAACCTCGCCCACGATGTCGCCCCCGATACATCCGGGCCGCGACAGCAGGAAGGCGATGATCTTCACCCGCGCGGGATGCGCCAGCGCCTTGGCGACCGCGGCGATTGCCTCGGCATCGATCGCGCGGGGGTCATGATGGGGATCACGGTCAAGCATCGGTACACCCGTTTCCGTTTATCGTCGAAATACGATGTAGCAGCAAGCAACGGACGGCACAAGGGCGATTGCAGACGGCCTGACATCGCGTCGCAAGCCTTTGGCGCAATCTTTCCTGCGCGTCGCCGGTGTGAGGGTGGCGCTGGTGATGCCCCAATGGCCCCGAACCGATCTGACGCGGCGGTCGGGGCCTGCTGAGGCGCGTTCGAGGCCGCCGACGGACTGGGATCGCCGACATCCGCAGAGTTGCAACGCACGTCGTAGCCGAGCCGCCGGACGAAGGTGCAGCTCAGTTGTCCGTTACGTTTTCTCTATTGGTCTGGAAGTGCCGCCACGTGCCGGGCCTGCTCAAGTGTTGACATAAAGGTCCAGCAGTAGGTCCCGGTCAACCGACGTTCTCCAAGTGGTCTGCGGGGATCATCGCGGACCCACCTTGGCACATCGATGCCGTCTGGGCGGGCACATCATCGAAGCCCACTTCCTCTGATAATTCAAAGACATGGGAATCGTACAGCATACGCCGATGAGTACGATTCACCGACCCAGGCGATCGAGGAACTGAAAGTAACGCCCTATCAGTGGGAGAAACCACGGGTTGCCGCCATAAAGCGGATGGCCCGGTAGGGGGCGCTCGAAACGGCTGACATAGTTTGCCTTCCCTGCAATCTTCTTTCCGAGGTAATCGCCCAGATAGGTCATCATGGCTACGCCACTTCCGTTGCAGCCAAGTGCGAAATGCACGCCATCCTGTTCGCCGACATGCGGGACGGAATCGAGCGTGAATGCGATCCGTCCCGACCATGCATAGGCGATCCTGATACCCTTCAGATCCGGCAAGCGCTGGACCATCATGGGATAAAGCGAGCGGGCGTGATCTATCGCACTTGCGGTACTGAAACGCCCGCGCCCCCCGAAAAGCACGCGCTTTCCATCCGGAGTAAGCCGATAGTAGGAGCGGATCCTCAGCGTGTCGTTCACATAGCGATTTGTGGGAAAGAGGTGGCTGGCCAGTCCATCGGGCAGTTCTTCGGTGACGATGATGTTGCTGAATACCGGGATGATCTTCTTGCGCAGCATTGGCACCGCGGGATCGATATAGCCGTTGGCCGCAACGATCACCTTGTCGGCCTTGAGAACTCCGCGGTCCGTGCTCAGTTCCCAGCGGCTTCCCGAACGGGCGAGGCCGGTGACCCGCGTGCGCCCGCAAAGCCGCGCGCCGGATGCCATGCTGCGCTCCAGAAGCCCCTTGTAAAGAAGCGATGGATTGACCGTGGCGGAACGCTTCACAAGCATACCGCCGTGATAGAGGTCGGTCTGGAGATGCTCGCGTTGGCGTTCGCGCGGCAGCATTTCCGCTCCAAGGTCGGCGTGTTCGTTCATCAGGGGCAGCGAGGCTTCCTGGTCGCGAAAGTGCTTTGGCGTCCACGCACCGATGAAGCGCCCGTTGGACTGCCAATCACAGGCGATATTTCCTGTCTCCACGAGGTTTTCGATCGAACGAAAGGCTTGGGCGGATTCGGCGAGGATCGCCTCGCGTTCCCCCGTCCGATACTGCAATCGCCGCCCACTCAATGATTTTCCGACATTGACGGCCCCGCCAACGCCCCCGCCGTTACGGGTGCTGGCACCAAAGCCGAACTCCTGCGCTTCGATCACTGTTACATCAATGCCGGATTCCGCCAGAACATGTGCGGCGGTCAAACCTGTATAGCCACCGCCGATGATCGCGACATCCGTATGGAGCGGAAGGTCCGCTCGGAGGTCATCGCGGGGTTGGAAAAACTCCCACCAATACGGCTTGTCAGGCGTGAAGTCTTCGAGAAAGATGTTTTCCAAGATCAGGGCCTCTGATTGAGCGAGTCCGGCCGGCACCCCCGGCCCGGAATCGGATGTTCACCTCCGGCAACAAGCCGATGGATGAGGTACCTACCAGCCGATGGCATAAGCTTCGCGTCGCGGATCGGAGCCCGCCGCCATGTACCCGCTGCGACGGTCGAAGTCGACCAGCGAGAGCGAACCGGCCGTCCACATGAGATCGGGCCAAGACTGAACGTTGTGGCCCCGCGCGGCAAGGTCCGAGCCAACCTCGGTATCAAGGGTATTCTCGAGCTTGAGGACGAGATGCTGCCGCTCATGCGGCTCCCATGACGAGGGGAAGTCATAAGTGGCAAAGCGTGGGCTTTCCACCGCGCGCTGCGTGTCGAACCCGAAGACCACCCGGTTGATGAAGCCTTGCAGCATCGCCTGGGTCTGCACATCGCCTCCGGGTGAACCAAATGGCATGATCCGGCCATCGGGGCCCACCGCAAGCGCCGGATTGGGTGTCAGCCGGGGCCGCTTGCCGGGAGCGACACTGGCCGGATGCCCGAGATCTGTCCAGGACTGCGAGCCGCGCGCGGAGACAAGGAAACCCAGCTTGGGCGCGACCGGAGCGTGATGTGGCGCGTCGCTGGGTGTGGCCGAAAACGCATTGCCATCCTTGTCGACGACGCAGACATAACTCGTATCCATGCTGGAGTCCCCGACTGCGAGATCGGCTTTGGCTTCGGCCGCGGCGTCATCGGCATCCGCGAAGGAGGTCGCCCGATCATTGCGGATGCGCTCGGCTTGCGCGCGCGCATGTGAATCGGACAGGAGCCTTTCCATGGGCACATCGACGAATCTCGGGTCGCCGTAGAAACGGTCGCGGTCGCTCGCGGCGAGCTTGATCGCCTCGCACAACAGGTGCACGTAATCGGCGGAGTTGTGGCCGATCGCGCGCAGGTCGAAGGTCTTGACGATGTTCAGTGCCTGCAGCAGCATCGGCCCCTGGCACCACGGTCCACAGCCATTGATCTGCCAGTCGCCGAAACGGATCGAGACGGGTTTTTCCACATCGACCGAGAAGTCCTTAAGATCGTCGAGGGTCAGTTCGCCACCTTCCGACTGAACGTGCGCGACCATCTCGCGCGCAATATCTCCCTCGTAAAACGCGTGGCGCGCCGCGGCGAGGCCCGCTGCCCTGCCGCCCTTCGCCGCCGCGGCGCGCTCCTCCTCGACCAGGAACTGTATCGAGGCACCCAGCTCCGGCTGGCGGAAGTTCTCTCCGGGGACGGGGGGCGCACCGTTCGGCAGGTAGATTGCGGCTGTGGATGGATACCGTGCATATCCTTCGTGCTTTTCGGCAATGCGCGCGCTGAAGAATTCGTACATCGGAAAGCCGTCACGCGCATACTCGATGGCAAAGGCGGCGACCTCGCCAAAGCTCATGCGGCCATAGCGCGACAGCGCGGTGATCCAGGCGTCCGGCGCCGCAGGAACCACGGTGCGCAGAATTCCGAGAGGGATCCGCCCGCCATGTAGCCGGTTGAAATAGTCGGAATCCACCGACCTTGGCCAAGTTCCAAGACCGCTGATCGTCACTATCTCGTCGTGTTCCGCGGAGTAGAGAATGATCGGAGCCACGCCGCCAAAACCGACTAAGATGCTCTCGAGAACTTCGGTGGCGATCCCTGCGGCGACGCCAGCATCGATCGCATTTCCTCCACTGCGCAGGATTTCCGATCCGGCCATTGCGGCCAGTGGGTGCCCGGCCGCCACCGCATAGCGTCGTCCTGTCACGAGGGGTTTGCAGGTCATCGTGGTGCTCCTCCGGATCGGTTTTCGATCAACGCACAGGCCGGCCGCAGCTGCGACCGGCCCGCTCTTCAACCCCTCACTGCCAGGGCGAAGTCTCCCAGAGCTCGTTCAGCCGTGACAGATCGGTGTCGACGATTTCCCTGAACGCCTCGCCATCGAGATACATGAGGGGAATCCCCTGGCGCTCGGCGAGTTCAATGAACTCGGGATCCGACATGGTCGCTTCGACGGCCTCTGCAAGTCTGTCGCGCACATCGTCCGGCAGCGGTCCCGGCGCGGCGATGCCGCGCAGGGCGCCCCACAGCACGTCGACCCCCTGTTCACGGGCAGTCGGGGCATCGGGCAGCGCCGCGGGCCGCTCATCGGCGAAGCTCGCGATGATGCGCATCTGCTCCTCCTCCACATAGGGGACGAGCGCGCTGAGCGTGGTGATGCCGGCGTCGACATGTCCACCCAGCACCTGGGTCAACGTACCCGCGCCGCCATCGGCAGGGGTATAGTTGAATGAGAGCCCGGTCTCGGCCTCGAACACCAGCAGCGCCAGATGCGCGGCTCCACCGGAACCAGCAGCAGCGACATTGATCGTTCCCGGGTTCTCGCGCGCCGCCTCCATCAGATCGTCGAGAGTCTCGTACGGCGAATCCTGCGCCACGAAGAAGTTGTGCGGATCCGAGGTGACGTTGCCGAGATACTCGAAGTCGTCAACGTTGTATGGTTCCTCGTCCTGACCGATGGGCGCGGTCGCCAATGCCGGGTAGGAGTACATCATCAGCGTATGCCCATCGGGATCGGCCTGCGATGCGGCGATCGACGCCACGACGCCTGCCGCGCCGGGGCGGTTGATCACCGCGATCGAAGCGCCGTCTCCGATATGCTTTTCGAGGAAAGGCGCGGCCGCGCGCGTAGTGGAGTCGACCGGTCCGCCTGCGGCGAATCCCACCAGGATCTCGATGGTGCGGCTGGGATAGTCCGATTGAGCCGAAGCCGTTGTACCAACGGCTGCGACTGCCATCGCGCAGAGCGCTGTCCTGAATTTCATGTGCATTAGTCTACCTCCTGTGGTTGGGTTTGGTTCTTGACGGAAACTTAACATCACTCCTCGGTCATCCGCTCGGCCTCGGTGCCCCGAGTTCGGCTGCGCAAATCCCTGATGAAGCGCGACAGCGCCGTGAGCACGATCAGCGCAAGAAGCGCCACCAGTATCTTCGACACGACGTTCTGGAAAAGATATGTCCAGTCCCCCTGCGCGATGCGCATCGCGACGCGGAAGTTGAACTCGGCCACGCCACCAAGGATCAGGCCAAGAACGAACGGTGCGACCGGGAAGTCGAGCTTTATCATGAAATACCCGACCAGGCCGAAACCGATGGCCATGTAGAGATGCATGATCTCATAGGTCGTGGTATAGATGCCGATGGTCATCAGAGAGACGATTAGCGGCACAAGCACGACGCTGGGCAGCCTTAGCACCTGCGCGAATATGCGCGTTGCCACCATGCCGCCGAGCACGAACAGAATCGCCGCGGTAAACAGCATCTGTATCATGAAGCCATAGACGATAAGGGGTTCTTCCCGGAACAGCTGGGGGCCGGGAACCAGCCCGTGCACCAGCAATGCGCCCATGATGATCGCGGCGATGGCATTGCCGGGGATGCCCAGTGTCAGCATTGGAATGAGCGAAGAACTGTTGTCGGCGCTGTTTCCGCACTCGGCCGCGGCGACACCCTTTGGATTGCCCTTGCCAAAGGTCTCGGCGTCCTTCGCCACGCGCTTTTCCTCGTTATAGGCGAGAAGTGCCGCTGCGTTGCCGCCGACGCCCGGCAGAATACCGACGATGATTCCGATTATCCCGGAGCGGGTCAGGGTGGGCAGCATGCCCTTGAGGATCGGGCCTTCGGATTTGTCACGCGACAGCTTGAGGTCTTCGCAGCTAACTCCGGTCAGCTTTCCCTCCTGTGCCATCATGAGGACACGCGAGAAGGCAAACAGACCGGTCAGGACCACAACTGTAGGGAGGCCGTCGGCGAGCTCCCAGTAGCCGAAGTGGAAGCGCATCGCGCCAGTCATTTGATCAATGCCGACCGTGGCAAGCAACATGCCAACGCAGGCAGCAATCAGCCCCTTCACCGGGTCGCTGCCCAGCAGAACGGCGATGGAACTGAGGCCGAGAATCGCCAACCAGAAATATTCCGCCGGACCGAAGAGGAGAGTGACCCTCGCAAGTGGCGGCGCGATGAGAATGAGCGAAATCGCCGAAGCAATAGCCCCCAGCGCCGAGGCATAGCACGCGATGCGCAACGCATGAGCTGACCGGCCCTTTTGCGCCATTGGATGCCCGTCGAACGTGGTGGCCACCGCCGCCGGAGTACCCGGCACGTTGAGCAGAATGGCCGGTATTGCGTTGCCGTAGGAGGCGCCATTGAAGATGCCGGCGATCAGGCCAAGTGCGAAAAGTGGCTCCATGCCGAATGTGAGCGGGATGAGGATTGCGATACCGACGGTGACGTTGATACCCGGAAGGGCGCCGATGATGATGCCGGCGATGGTACCCGAAACCATGGCAACCAAGTTGCTGAGCGTCATGACTGCAATCAGTGCATCCGTGAAGGCAGCCAGCATCAGCGAACACTCCTGAGGAGTTCGAGCAGCATCTCTGACGGAAGCGGCCGGCGGAAGACAACCTCGAACATGAAATACACGCAAAGAAGGTATACGAGCGTAGTCACAGCGATGTAGGCTGGACGGCGAAAGCCTATCACCCACGCCATCACCGGAATGAAGACCACGGTCGAGGTAACGTAGCCGACATATGCCACTGCGTTGGCGTAGATCAGCGAGATTGCAAGGGCGGCAACAAAGATCCACCAGCGCTCGAACACCGCTTCTGTCCTGCGCCCGGCTGCCACCGATCGCACCAGATAGACGAGCGAAAAGAAACCAAGCGCCACGATTATCGCAGATGGAAAGAAGGCCGCATCGCCGCGGATCGAGGCTGCCTCACGCCAGGCGAAGACCGAAAATGCCACCAGCATCAGTCCCGCCATCACCTCTGCACTTCTGAAGGTCATTGTCCGTGCTTCCGTTCAGCGAGTGGTCGGGGCGGCTTCACGCTCATGCGTCCACTGCCTTGGCCAGGGGGTTCGACTTGATGATCCACAGGAGCTGCGCCGTCTGATCGCCGAGAGCTTCAAAACGGTGAGGCTTCCCCGAGTCGAACTGGAAACTGTCGCCCGGATGCAACTCATAGGCGTCACCACCTATCTCCAGCCGCACCGCTCCGGATACCACAACCCCCGCCTTTTCGCCGGGCCGAGTCCAGGGCTCGGGGCCGGAGCCGCCGCCAGGCTGGATGACAAGCAACAGCAACTCGAGATCAGAATTATCACCGGGGGATAATCTTTGCTTGGTCAGTCCGATTTCGTCGAAGTCGAGCGAGATGCGCTCCCGCTCCCGGACCACGGGACACGGATCACCGTGCGCTGTGGCAGCGAAAGGTGGGAAAAGGTCGCCCATCGTCAAGCCGAGAGCGCCGCGCAGCTTCTCGAGGACCTTGAGGGAGGGTGTGGATTTTCCGCGTTCGATTCGGCTCAGCATCGCAACGGAAACGCCCGACAAACGCGAAACCTCTGCAAGAGAAAGGTTTTTTTCTCTCCTATACGTGCGTATGCGCGCTCCGAGTGTGGAATGCGAAGGCCGCCCCTCCACTCGCTCCTTGTCAGGGGCGGTGTCCATGCGCACCTCGGAGAACTCCCCGGGCGGCGTGGTCACACCTGCCCCCGACGGCGCTCTACAAGGATCAGCCCCATGATTCGCCTCCACCTTTCGCCGTCCAGACACCGCGCTCATGCGCAGCCAACTGCCAGGCGGTGAATTTTGATCTGGACTAAATTGTTAACCTATATGAGAATGCCGGTCAATGGAGAGTGACGCATCATCCTTGTTCGGCAATGGCCGGGAAGCGCCGTTACCGCGCCGGCATCGAAGGCTGCCGGAGGTCGCTGCTTCTGGCAAGAGAGACCTGCGCCCCGGAGCGGGCGTGCCAGGTCCATCTCGCACGGGAGCACGTCTTGACACTGTCTGACACGTCCAGCGAGACGGCAAAAAGACACCCGCGCGGTGAATATTTCGCGACGTTTGTGGCCAACGCACAAAGCATGCTCATTCCGGAACGGATCGTCGAGAAAGCAAGATTTGCGCTCATCGACCACGTTGCAGTTGGCATCGGCGGAATTCACGAACCAGCCGCGCGAGGCGCTCGCGCCATCGCTGACGGGTGGAAGGCACCGGGAAATGCACCGGTCTTCCTCGGGCCGCGGACCAATGCGTCTCTGGCGGCCTTCGTGAATGGCACGGCCGCACATTGCCTCGACTTCGATGACACTCATGCGGCGGGAGCGGGGCATATCAGCGCTCCGGTCTGGTCGACAGCGCTCGCCGTTGCCGTCGACCGCGGCCTGGATGAACAGTTGGCGCTTCGCGGTTTCATTGCCGGCTACGAAATCATGGCCCGGCTCGGTCACGGCGGCACAAGGGGGATAGGAAAGGCGTTGCAGGAGCGCGGGCTACATCCAACCGGCATCAATGGTGTTGTCGGCGCCGCCGCCGCCGTTTCGGCAATGTCGGGCCACGACGAAACAATGGCGGCAAATGCGTTGGGCCTGGCCGCAACCTCGGCTGCGGGCCTCGTCGGCTCCTTCGGGACCGATGCGAAACCCTATCATGCGGGTCGGTCTGCGTGGAACGGCATCCTGGCTGCCGAGCTGGCCAGCAAGGGGCTCACGGCGTCTCGCTCCCTTTTCGAGCTGAACTCTGGCCTGCTGCGCGCCTTCATTCAGGATGGTTCGGTCGAGGTGCCCGAAACCCCTTTCGAGGGGTGGGAGCTGGATCAGAACGGATACAAGCCCTATGCCTGCTGCAGGGCTGCACATGCGTCAATCCTGGCTGCCCAGAAACTGCGTGGAGAGATTCAGGGGCGGACGATCTCACGCGTTCATGCCAAGGTGCACTGGAGCGCACAGTTCACCGCCGGCCACACGGAACCGCGGACGCCACTCGAGGCGAAGTTCAGCGTCGCATACTGCATCGCCGCGGCGCTATCCGGGTACAGCATGAATATCTGCGATTTCGAACCCCCGGTTCTCACGGAAAAGGAGATTCGCCGATTGCTTCCGCTGATCGAGATCGAACCTGTTCGGGATCAGCCACAAGCGGAAGCCTACCTCGAAATCTGGTGCCAGGACGGGTTGCACACCCGCAGTGAGACCAAGTGCTTTCTCGGGCACCCTGAAAATCCCATGAGCATCGAGCAATTCGAAACGAAGTTCATGTCGCTTGTCGTCCCGGCCATGGGAGAATCGTATGCGCACCGCCTGTTCGAGACCGTGATGCAATTCGAAAGGCCCGGCGCATTGCAAGAAATCAGCGACATGCTGTCAGCCGGATGATACTCGAGCAGCGAACCCACTCTCGGGCAGGAGGTGACCGGGGCAAGCTCCACGGTCTGCCGCCCGCCAAGTTCCAAGCGCCAACCGGCTGACTCGGCCTTCCCGAAAACCTCTGGCGGCGCAAATGCCTGGAGATCAGATATGAACTTTGAAACACCCTACCCCTCAAGGCGCGTGCCCCTCCTGTCCCGCAACGTCGTCGCCACGTCACAGCCGCTGGCGGCCCAGGCGGGCCTGAGGATGCTGCTTGCGGGCGGCAACGCCGTCGATGCGGGCCTTGCCGCCGCGATCGCGCTGACCGTGGTCGAGCCAACCGGCAACGGGCTGGGGTCCGACGCTTTCGCCATCATCTGGGATGGTCGCGAGTTGCACGGCCTTAACGCGTCCGGCCGGTCCCCGGCAGCCTGGACCCCGGAGCGGTTCGCCGGAAGTGCGGCGATGCCCCAGCGTGGCTGGGAGAGCGTGACCGTGCCCGGCGCGGTATCTGCCTGGGAGGCACTTTCAAGCCGTTTCGGAAGGCTTCCATTCGATGACCTTTTCGAACCCGCTATCGAGTACGCCGAGCAGGGCTTTGCCCTCTCTCCCACGATTGCAACACTGTGGAAAAATGGCGCCAACCTGCTTTCGGACCAACCCGGCTTCGCCGAGACATTCATGCCGAACGGCCGGGCGCCGAGAGCGGGAGAGCTTTTCCGGAACGCTGCACAGGCGAAAACCCTTCGACTCATTGTCGAATCTCGTGGCGATGCATTCTACCGCGGTGTGATCGCGGAGCAGATCGCCGCGGAGGCCGCAAGGCATGGCGCGGCGCTAGGCGCGGAAGACCTCGCAGAGCACACACCCGAATGGTGCGGCACGATCTCCACGGCATTCGAAGGTTTCGACCTTCACGAGATCCCTCCGAACGGTCAGGGAATTGCAGCGCTCATCGCCCTTGGAATGTTGGCGCATACCGACATTGCAGTGAGAGAGCCCGACGACCCGCAGGCAATTCACCTCCAGATTGAGGCTATCAAGCTGGCACTGGCCGACACCAAACGCTACGTGGGAGATCCGGGATACATGGCGACTGGCGTCGATGCGCTGCTCGACCCGGACTACCTGGCGTCACGGGCAAGGGCCATCGACCCCTCGCGCGCGCAGGTCGCCACCGCGGGTGCCCCGCGCGAGGGCGGCACGGTATACGTCACCGCCGCCGACGACGCGGGGATGATGGTGTCGTTCATCCAGTCGAACTATTCGGGTTTCGGGTCAGGGGTCGTTGTGCCGGGTACTGGCGTCCATCTTCAAAACCGCGGGTACGGGTTTACGACTGAGCGCGGCCATCCGAACGAGGTGGGCGCCCGGAAGCGCCCGTTCCACACGATCATTCCGGGCTTTGTCACGAGCAACGGTCTTCCCGAAATGAGCTTCGGAGTCATGGGCGGGCCCATGCAGGCACAGGGTCACGTGCAAATGGTGATGCGCTGCCTGATCGCCGGTCAGAACCCCCAGGCTGCGAGTGACGCGCCACGCTGGCGGTTTGTCTCGGATCGCAAGGTGGCATTGGAGGCCGCAATGCCACGGGCAACGCTGGAAGCACTCTCGGATCTCGGGCACGAGATCAGCCTTGAGGCTCCTGACAGCGCATTCGGCTTTGGCGGCGCCCAGTTGATACGGCGCACCCCGGCGGGGTATGTTGCGGGATCCGATCACCGAAAGGACGGCAATGCCGTCGGCTACTGAGATTCCGGCAGCTGGTCCGGATACCTCACCCGAAACCGCCATCGTCGTCGGTGCCGGTGTTGTCGGTTCGGCCTGCGCCGTTCAACTCGCGCGCGCGGGCGTCAGGACCACGCTTGTCGACTGGCAGGACCCCGGAAACGGTGCTTCCTCGGGAAATGCCGGCAGTCTGAGCGCTCAGTCAGTTGTACCGATCGCATTGCCGGGAATGCTGCGCCAGGTTCCAAAGTGGCTGATCGATCCCGCCGGCCCCCTGCATGTGCGCTGGAGTTACCTTCCCAAAGCCGCGCCCTGGCTCTGGAAATGGGTGCGGGCGAGCCGCATGAGCACCGTACATCGCTCCGCCGCCGCCCTGCATTCCCTGCTCGACACGGCGATCGAGGATTTCGAGGAACTCCTCGGGCCGGAGGAATCGGCGCGCCTTATCCGGCGGCACGGGCAACTTCTGGTTTGGCGCTCCGCGCGGCCCGATCGAACCGAAGCGGTCGGGCATCAATTGCGCGAGTTGCACGGCGTCGAGATGGAGTGGCTGACACCATCGGAAATCGCGGAGCTTGAACCGGAACTGGCGCCGGTCTTTTCGCGCGGGCTGCTGCTGAAGCGCCATGGACATCTCGTTGATCCACAGGACGCCGTGCAGACGCTTGCGCGGCATTTCCGGTCCGCGGGTGGCGCTTTCGTCAAGGACCGCGTCGCAGATATCGACGTCTGCGCCGACAGAACTGTTGCGCTGCGGCTTGATGGCGGGCGATCCGTTCACGCCCACAGGTTGGTGATAGCGGCCGGTGCCTGGTCCGCGCGCCTCGCCGCGAAACTCGGGTGCAGGATCCCGCTTGAGACCGAACGAGGGTATCATGCCACCATTCCGGGTGTGAGCGGGTTTTGCACGCGCCCCATCATGGACGTGAACAACAGCACGATTGTCACGCCCATGGCGTCGGGGCTGCGCATAGCCGGCACTGTCGAGATAGCGGGGGTCGATGCCCCTCCCGATTACAGGCGCGCGAAAGCTCTCCTGACCCATTATCATTCGATGTTTTCGCATCCGCCGGCAGGCGAGCCGACCTATTGGATGGGCTGTCGTCCGTCCCTGCCCGACAGCATACCCATCATTGACCGAGTCGAAGGCTTACCAAATGTAATACTTGCCTTCGGTCATGGACATCTCGGAATGACCGGCGCGCCCGCCACGGCAAGAATCGTTCGCGACCTTTTCCTGGATCGCCCGATCAATATGGACATCTCGGCCTTCCGTGCCTCGCGGTTCGCGTGAATTGAAGTGGATGCCGCCCTGAAGCCGTTACCGGCTGAGGCCTCTTTCCACTCTGAACGGAAGAAGTGTCGCGCAGGGAGCGATGAGCCATCGTGAACGGCAAGCATTTCTACTCTTGGGATCATCGGTTCATCCTGCACAACAGGCATGCTCCACGCGATGGGCCACGAACGGTTCGATACCCGTTCAGCCGGTTCATTCGCAGCCGATGTCTGCCGCATTCGGCAGCAGCGTTGCGCGAAGCTCGGTCAGCTTCGTCCTTGCAGCATCGCGGGCCGAAGGTGTCGCAGGCAGGGGCTGGCCAAGGCCACGCCAGAGGTCGCCGGGACATGCGCGCAGATCGGGAAATCGGACGCGAAACTCAACGATCTGTGCCCGAAGATCGAGGTCGACCGCGAAACCTCCGAGTTGCGCGCTGACGGCGTCGTTCTGACCTGCGAGCCGGCGGCGACCTGCCGCTGGCACAACGCTATTTCCCGGACTGAGGCGAGAGAGGGAATGCCGCGATGCAGCAGGAATGTCGCGCTGCAATGCTGCTATGCAGAAAGAGCAGTGCCATGAACGCAGGAATCGCCTATATTGATCGGCATGGGAGGAGACCACCGCATCCGGAGGTTTCCGATGGCCTATACCGCAATCAGAAATCCGCTATCCGCGCGCATCCAGCGAAAGTTCGACGCGTTCTTCGCCTCCGTCGGACAGGGGTTCAATTCCTACATGGAAATCATGTCGCGCCGCCACGAGATCGAGGAGCTCTACGCCAAGAGCGATGCGCAACTCGCCGAGATGGGCCTGACGCGCGAGGACATACCGCTCCACGTCTTCCGCGACCGGCTCGGCTGCTGACCCCGTCGCGGGGCGCGCCATGAGCGCGCTCTGAAGCCATGTCCTGCAGCGCGCCGGCAACTGGTCCGGCGCGCAGGCCGCGGTCGCGCTCGCGCTCGACTACGAGGCGCGTTTCCTGCGCCGCAAGCGCCTGCAAACCGGCTGCGGTCTGGCCCTCTTCGTCGATCTCGCCGGACCGTGAGCGTGAACGACGGCGATGCCATCGCGCGCCTATGCCGCCTGGGCGCGCGCTCCGACGCCGCGCGTCCGACCGGTCCCATGGTGATCCCTCTTCGACACGAGTGCGTGCCAAACCTGCCGTCACACTGCTTTGGACTGTAACGCCCCGCCCGCAATGCTATAAAGGGGGAGAGGTTGTGGAAAGGCGCTGCGAATGCGGCGGCAAGGCAGGCAATGAACAATCGAGAAAAGGCGGCGCGGCGCGGCACGCTTATCGCCATCGGCGGCTCCGAGGACAAGACGTCGGATGCCGAGATCCTTCAATGCGTCCTCTCGCTCGCACAGGACGACAAACCGACGGTCGGTGTGATCACCACCGCCAGCAGCATCCCCGAAAAGGTGTTCGAGGGCTATGAGGAGGTCTTCTCGCGCCTCGGCGCCAGGGCAGTGCATCATATCAACATGCGCGAGCGTGCCCACGCCAACGACAAGGAGAACGTCGACCTGATCCGCAAGTGCAGCGTGATCTTCCTCAGCGGCGGCGATCAGATGCGGCTGACCAATACGCTCGGTGCCTCGGACGCCCTGGCGGCGATCCGTGAGCGCCTCGCGCAGGGCGCGGTGGTGGCAGGCACCAGTGCCGGCGCGGCCTGCATGTCCTCGACGATGATCTATGGTGGCGGCGACCGAAACGACTCGCTGCGCAGGGGGGCGGTGCAAATGACCGCCGGGCTGGCCTTCGTTCACAACATGATCATCGACAGCCATTTCCTCCAGCGCGGCCGCTTCACCCGGCTCATGGAGGTTGGCGCGACCAACCCGGAGATCCTCGGCGTAGGGATCGGCGAGGATGCCGGCGTCATCCTCGATGGCGGCAAGATTCTCGAGGCGATCGGCCCCGGCCATGTCATTATCGTTGACAGTACCGGTATCACCGGTTCGAATGTCGCCGACGTCAATGAAGGCGAGGCGGTGACGGTCCACAACGTCACGATGCACGCGCTCATCAGCGGTTATGGCTTCGATGTGAGCGCGCGCCGGGTCATCCATCCCGACGAGATGGTGAAGTGTAAAGACGATATGTTGACGAGTAGATCGGAGGAAACGGTTGCAGATTCTCGAGCACAGGGCACTGCGCGGGCCTAATTACTACAGTCGCTACCAAGCCATCTACATGCGCCTGGACATCGGCGCGCTCGAGGAAAAACCGAGCGACAAGGTCCCCGGCCTGGCCG
>PWLT01000431.1 GCA_003558415.1 Hyphomicrobiales bacterium | reverse complement strand
GGTCCGGCTTTTTGATCGATTACTGGAACACGCCGCCACGCACGGGATCCGGCAACCGGCCGAACTGCTTTACGTGGGCAACGATATGTTGAACGATGTGGTTGCCGCCCGCTCCGCCGGGTTGCGTACCGCGCTGTTCGCCGGCGACCGGCAGTCGTTACGACTGCGCCATGATCATCCCGAGTGCCGGAATCCGCGGCCGGATGCCGTCCTGCGGAGTCTGGCGGCCATTCCCGGCCTGCCGCCCGCTGTCGATGACCTGCCGCCGGGTTGCGCCTTCGCGCCGCGCTGCGACAAGGCCACCGAGGCCTGCCGCGCAGGCGAGATCGTGCTGGAGGGCCGGGGCGCGCGCAAGGTGCGCTGCATCCACCCCGAACAGTCGCTGGAGAAGACGGCATGAGCGTTGCGCTGCGCACCGAGGATCTCGCCAAGACCTTCGAGATCGGCAAGCGGATCATCGGCCCGCCGCGCGGGCTGGTGCGCGCGGTCCACCCCACGACGCTGGAGGTGCGGGAGGGCGAGACGCTGGGCATCGTGGGCGAGTCCGGCTGCGGCAAGTCCACGCTGGCGCGGATGCTGGTGGGGCTGGAGCCCCCCACCGGGGGCTCGATCGAAATCGCCGGCAAGGCGCTCGACAAGTCCGACCCGGCGGCTTTCGGGCGGCTGATCCAGTATGTTTTCCAGGATCCGATCAGCAGCCTCAACCCGCGCAAGACGATCCGCCAGATCATGGAGGCGCCGCTGCGCCGGCTGCACGGCATGCGCGGCGAAAAGCTGCGCGCACGGATCTCGGAGATCTTCGACAGCGTGAACCTGCGCGAGGAGTTCCTGGGGCGCTACCCGCACGAGTTCTCGGGAGGCCAGGCCCAGCGCATCGGTATTGCGCGCGCACTGGCGGCCGCGCCGCGCATCCTGATCCTCGACGAGCCGGTTTCCGCACTAGACGTGTCGGTGCAGGCACAGGTGCTCAACCTGCTTGCCCGGCTGCGCGAGGAATTCAACCTCACCTATCTCTTCATCAGCCACGACCTCGCCGTGGTCGAGGCGGTGAGCGACCGCGTGGCGGTGCTCTATTTCGGCGCGGTCGTGGAGATGGGCGAGGCGTCGCGCATCTTTGCCAGCCCGCGCCACCCCTACACGAAACTTCTTGCCGACAGCGCCCCGGTGGTCGGACGCCCCTTGACCGCACCCGAGCAAAAGGACACGGAGCTTCCCGACCCGCTCAACCCGCCGCCGGGTTGCGCCTTTGCCAACCGCTGTCCGCGCGCCAGTGATCTGTGCCGCCGCGAAGTGCCCGAACTGCGTCGCATGGGAGGAGACCAGCTTGCCGCCTGCCACCACCCGCTCGACCCCTGAGCCCCGGCTCTCGCGTCCCCAGCAGGTGGCCGAGGCCATCAAGCAATGGGTGATGGAGGAGGGCTGGCAGCCCGGCCACCGCCTGCCGAGCGAACCGGAACTTATCGACCGCTTCGCAATGGCCAAGAGCACGATCCGCGAGGCGTTGCGCATTCTCGAGGCGCAGGGGCTGGTGAAATCGCGCACCGGGCCGGGCGGCGGGGTGTTCGTCCACGCCGTCAGCGAACAGCGCGCCGCGGCGCTGCTGGGTAACTATTTCTACTTCCGCGACCTCACGATCGACGACATCTATCAGCTCCGGCGCGCGCTGGAGCCGGAACTGGCGGCCTCTCTCGCCGGACGGCTGAGCGACGAGCAGCTCGCCGAACTGGAGGCAACCCGGGCGAGCTATGCCGCCCAGCCCGCCACCACCGCCGAGGAAGAGCGTGAACAGCATATCGGCTCGCTGCGTTTTCATGCCCAGCTCGCCGAGATGTCGGACAATCCGCTGCTGCGGTTCCTGATCCGGTTCACCGCCAACATGCTCAGCGAAATCACCGTCACACGCGGTCTCTACGATCCGCCCAACCCGCACCTGTGGCAAAGCGGCGTCGAATTTCAGGCCCGGCTGCTCGCGGCCTTGCGCGACGGCGATGCCGAGCGCGCGCGCTCGGTGCTGGGCGAGCACATGGACACCGCGCATAGGTTCATGAAGGCACAGGAAGCGGCCGTTATCCGGCGGTTTCTGCCCGAGGAGCCGCTGTTCTGAGCGGTGCCGGCCGCGCGACGGGGCAGAAGCCGCGCCCGTGCATGGGCGATGCGTGTACCCTGGCAAGGCCCGAGTACCGGGCTGTGCGCACCCTGCCCCCTGCGCGGCTTGCACGACTGAAGGCCGAATGGGTCGCCCGGCTACCAGCCTGCGGCCTCACACCGATCGGCTGACCCCGGCACATCGCAAACACCCCGAACCGCCGGACCTCGGACGCGTGGCGCCTAGGCCGCCGCCAACGGGCCGCGCCTTACGACGCCACGGCAGCCCCGACACGCGCCTGACGGTTCATCCACTCCGCACTCGAGCGGATGCCGCCGAGCGGAAAGACGTGGATTTGAGCGATCGGGCTGGCCGGGTTCACGGCGCGATGCGCGGCGATTTCCGCGAGCACCTCATCGGGCTCATAGGGCATGAGCAGCTTTCGCGCATCCATCGCGCGCTTGCGCAGCACACGGATGGAGGGACCGACGCCGCAGGCGACCGCGAACTTGATGAGCGTCTGCAGCTTGGTCGGCCCCGCAACGCCGAGATGGATGGGCAGGTCGATGCCTGCCTCGGAGATGCGCCCGGCCCAGTCGATGATCGGCTGCGCCTCGAAGGCGAACTGCGTGACAATCGCCATCTGCGCATCGGTGCGGCTGGCAAAATCCTGCTTCCAGCGCAGCGCGTCATCGACAAGCGCGGTGCCGCCATCGGGGTCGATGTCGCGGTTGCCCTCGGGGTGGCCGGCGACATGCAGGCGCCGGAAACCGTAGCGGTCGAACAGACCCGTCTCCATCAGCTGCATCGAGCTGTGGAATTCGCCGCGCGGGGTGCCCACGCCACCGGCGAGCAGCAGCGCCTCGTCAACGCCGGCCTCGTCGCGGTAGCGGCGCAGCCAGTCCTCGAGCTGTGCGCGCTCGGCGATGATGCGCGCGGGGATATGCGGCATGGCCGCGAAGCCCTCCTCGCGCAGCCGGCGCGCGGTGGCGACCATCTCCTCGATCGGCGTGCCGTCGATTTGGGCGATATAGACCCGCGTGCCCTCGGGCAGCAGCGCATCGAAACGCTCGATCTTGGCGGCCGTGCGCGGCATCACCTCGATGGAGTATCCGGCAACAGTTTCGCCGAGGCCGGGGATCGGCGACTCGCCGCCCCTGCCCCGGTTGCGGATGAAGTTGAGGACTGACATTGCGGATACTCCCTTTCGGCGTGTCGCCGGGTGCGCGTCACGCGCCCGGCGGTGTATGGTCACACGGTGCCCTTCTTGCGCCAGCTATCGGCATAGTTCTCGCGCACCTCGCGCGAATACGGCACCGGGGCGACGCGCACGCGGATCTCGGCCTGGCGGTGCGGCTCGGTCGAGGGTTTGGAGGTGCCGCCATCGGGCTCGCCCCAGATCAGGGTGAGCACATCGCCCTCCTTGACGCTCTCATCGACGATGCCCAGCGACAGCATGCAGCGTTCATTGTAGCTGTAGCCGTTGAACATCGACAGCCCGACCAGCTTGTCGCCCAGCATGACCTTGTCGAAGCTCGACGATCCGTAATTGGGCTGCGGCAGATCGACCCATTTGAAGTGATCCTCTCCGGGCCGGAAGGCCGAGGCGATCACCTGCATCAGATCCTCGGCGTTCCACTCGAAGGTGACCTTGCGCCGGCGCGGCTGGTCCTTGAGCTTCTCCAGCGCGGCGCGCCCGGTGAAATCGTGGTCGAACTTGACATAGATGCCGTAGCCCAGCTCATAGGGCGTGGTGTAGTAATCCTCGATCCTGTCGGAGACGAAGCTGCCCGCGATAGAGGCAAACGCCTCATAGTGCTGCTCGGTCAGCCAGCGGCGATAATCCGCCAGTTCGGGGCTCGAATAGACCGCCGGCAGCGGCGAGGGGATCCAGCCCGATTCCAGCGTGTTGGTGGAATAGGCCCGCGCGCCGACCTGATAGAGATCGACGCCGGCCTCCGCAGCCGCCTTGAGGATCGCTGCGCGCACCTCGTCGCGTTCGTCATAGGGCCCCCAGATCTCCAGCCCCGGCGCCCCGGCCATGCCGTGACGCAGCGCGCGCACCTTGCGCCCGGCCGCGTTGAGCCAGTCGACATGAAAGAACCTGATTTCGGGCAGCGGCCCGCCATGCAGCTTTTCGAGCACCTCGTCAGCCTGCGGCCCCTGGATCTGGAAGCGGTAATGGATGCGCCGGACCTCGCGGCCATCGGGGCGCGAGGGCGAACGCGGGCTGTGGGTGAGCTTGACGTCATGCTCGCCCTTCGAGGCGTTGTAGAGCAGCCAGTTCGACACCGGCGCGCGCCCGACGGAGAGGAACCTGTCCTCGGCCTCGCGGAACATGATGTGGTCGCCGATCACATGGCCCTCGGGCGAACACGGCACGAAATGCTTGGCGCGGTTGGTGGAGAAGTTCGAAAAGCTGTTGATCGCCAGCCCCTCGAGGAATGTCGCCGCATCCGGCCCCTCGATCACCACCTCGTCCATGTGATGCGACTGGTCGAAAAGCACAGCACTCTCGCGCCACGCCTTCTGCTCGCTGCGCCAGTTGCTGAACTCGGCCGCGACGACCGGGTAGACGTAAATCCCGGCATCCGAATTGCGCAGCATCTCCACCACGCTGCCACGGCTGTCCATCAGGTCCTGAAGCGATCTTGCGGTCACGATTGGTCCTCCCACTCAGTGCATTGTATACATCAATATCGAATGGAATGCAAAAGGCAACCTGAATTGGCGGCCATTTCTCAGCAAATCGCCAGACTGGTCGAGCATGATGTATACGATTACCTTTAAGTTGATCCGCCTGCCCGCCGCCTTCCCGGCCGCGGGCGGGTGCCTCTGCGGGGCTTGCCCGGACTCAGCGGCGGTTGCGGTAGCGGCGCCGCGTCTCCTCGTGGATCGGCCAGGGATAGACCGTCGCCGCGATCTCCATCTGGCGGTGGCGCTCGACCGTCGGCCTGGTCGGGGTGCCGCCCGGCTCCCCCCAGATGAGCGAAAGCCCGGTTCCCGTCTCCGCAAGCCCCGGCTCCACCATCGCCAGCGACAGCCAGGCGCGCTCATTCGCCGAATAGGCCACCGAGGTGGACATCCCGACCGTGCGCCCGGCGCTGACGACACGATCATAGGGATGCCCGGCGTAATGGGCCGTGGGCATCTCCAGCATCTTCGGCGGCGCGCCCCGCTCCATCAGTCCTGCGAAGACCTCCAGCACGCTGTCGCGGTCCCACACCAGCGTCACTTTCTGCCGGTGGGGCCGCTTCGCCATTTCCTCCAGCGCGGCGCGGCCGATGAAATCATGGTCGAACTTCACCACCCGGCCGTAGTCCAGGTCCCAAGGTGTGAGATAGTAATCCGCGATATCGTCGGAATGATAGCTGCCCCCCAGCGAGGCCACCGCCTCGAAGCTGTGCGCTCCAAGCCATTCGCGGTATGGGCGCATCTTCTCGCCGGTATAGATCGCCGGCAAGGGCGAGGCGATCCAGCCCGATTCGGTCGCCACCGATGAATAGGCCCGCGCCCCCGCCTGCCTGAGCCCGAAGGGCGCGCCCGCCTCGATG
>PWLT01000369.1 GCA_003558415.1 Hyphomicrobiales bacterium | reverse complement strand
GGAGCTATTTCGCAGTGACCCATCCCGACCGCGACCGCCTGCACGCGCATCTCGAAAGCGCCGGCATCCGTGCGGTCGTCTATTATGCCACGCCGATCCACGCCCAGCCGGCCTTTGCCGGTGCGGCCACGGCGCCGGACGGGCTGGTCAACACCTTGGCCTTTTCCCGAGGCCTGCTATGCCTGCCCCTGCACCCCTATCTGAGCGGGGAGGAGGTCGAGCATGTCGTCGCGGCTATGCGCGCCTTTCCCGCCGCATTGGCGGCGCAGTGAGGCGCGCGCGGGCGGTGTGGCGTGCCCGCTGTGCCGCAGTCGCGAATTGCCGTGGCGTCCGCTGTTGATCCCGCCCGAGGTTCGTGTATTCGGGGGGCGATCACGGAACGCAAGCCGCCGTGAGCGCAGGGTGATGGATCGGGCGCGACCCGGATCGTCCGGCCATCCTCGCGACACCGGCCTGGCAGAAAAACGGGCACGACGCGGAGCGCGAGATGCCGGACAAGCTCAAGGAGCCGCAAGATGAACGATGAATCCGCGCGGAAGGTGGCGCATATCGACCCCGGCGCGCTTGTCGATCCGGGCGCGCAGATCGGTGCGGATGTCGAGATCGGACCATTCTGTCGCGTCGGTCCCGACGCGGTGCTCGAAGACGGGGTGCGTCTGATCTCGCATGTCGTGATCGACGGCCACACAAGGGTCGGGGCTGGAAGCGAGGTCTTTCCCTTCACCATGCTCGGCGGCCCGCCACAGCATCTGCAGTACCGTGGCGAACCCACGCAACTGACGATCGGGCGCAACTGTATCATCCGGGAAAATGTCACGATCCATCGCGGCACCGCGCATGGTGGCGGAATCACGAGCATCGGCGATGAGGTAATGCTGATGACCGGCTCGCATGTCGGTCATGACTGCGAGGTGGGCAACCACGCGATCATCGTGGCGCAATCCACGCTGGGCGGACATGTTACCGTGGGCGATCACGCGATCATCGGTGGCTGCGCCGGGGTGCATCAGTTCTGCCGCATTGGCGAGCGCGCCTTTGTCGGAGGAGGCGCGGGCGTGGCGATGGATGTCATTCCCTTCGGCTCGGTCACCGGCAATCACGCGCGCCTCGCGGGGCTGAACCTCGTCGGGCTCAAGCGCGCCGGGTTCTCGCGCGCAACGATTCACGCGCTGCGCGCCGCCTATCAGGACCTGTTTCATGGTGAGACCCTGCTTTTCAGCGAGCGGTTGGAGCAGGTCGCGCAGCATTACGCGGATACGCCCGAGGTGATGAAGATCGTCGAATTCATCCGCGCCGACGCGAGCCGCGGCATCCTCGGCGCGCGCTGACGCTACACGTCCAGGACCCCGCCCGCGATGCCCGACAGCCGTTTCTTCGCCCCGCCGCGCCCCATGACCCTGGCTGAGGTTGCCGAGAGTGCCGGAGCGGCGCTGCGCGAAGGCGCCGAGACCAGCCGCCGCTTTACCGGTGTCGCCCCGCTTGCGCAGGCCGGTGCGGCCGATGTGAGTTTTCTCGAGAGCGCCGGGCATCTCGACCGGCTCGCCGCCGGCGCCGCCGGGGCGTGTTTCGTCACCGAGGCACTGGCCGAGCGCCTGACGCCGGGCTGCGAGCCTTTGATATGCGCCGCGCCCAAGGCGGCCTTTGCGGCCCTGGCGCGGCGCATGTATCCTGAGCCCGTTCCCGACCCCGGCATAAGTCCCACGGCGCATGTCGCAGAAGGTGCGATAATCGGCGAGGGGGTGTCGGTGGGCGCGGGTGCGGTGATCGAGCCCGGCGCTGAAATCGGCGAAGGCTGCGTCATCGGTGCTCAGGTACTGATCGGCGCGGGGGTGGTGATTGGTCCGCAGGCACGGATTGCACCACAGGTGAGCATCACGCATGCGTTGCTCGGCGCAAGGGTGACGATCAAACCCGGTGCGCGGATCGGCCAGCCCGGTTTCGGTTTCGTGCCCGGTGCCACGGGCCTGGAGCGGGTGCCCCAGCTTGGCCGCGTGGTGATCGGCGACGATGTCGAGATCGGCGCCAACACCACGATCGACCGGGGCGCGGGCGACGATACGGTGATCGGGCGCGGCACCAAGATCGATAATCACGTGCAGATCGGCCACAACTGCCGCATCGGGGCGCATTGCATACTTGTCGCCCAGGTCGGGCTTTCCGGCAGTGTGGTGATCGAGGACGGTGCGGTCCTGGGGGGCAGGGCCGGGGTCGCCGATCATCTGACCGTCGGGCGCGGCGCTCGGCTGGCCGCCAATGCCGGCGTCACGCGCGACGTTCCCGCAGGCGCGACCTGGGGCGGGTACCCGGCGCAGGACTTTCGAGATCATATGCGCGATGAGGTGTACCTGCGCTGGCTTCGTCGCCGCAGGCACCTTGACGGGCGCGCGGAATAGCCGGACGCGCCCCGTGCGCCCCGTGCGTCGGGCGCGCAATGCTCATACACGCGCCTTCACGGCAATTCGACACTCCCCTTGAGCGACCGCTCCGCTCGGAACAGCGGCTCCTTTGCCATGAACCGGATGCAAGAGTCCGATGGTTGGGAATCCTTCCAGCGAAACATTGCGGCCTGGGCGTCCAGCGCGGTGAGGAAAGTGTTCATGATGGTGCTGGGTCCGCGAAGATGCCCCCCAAGGAATCCATCTCGCGCCCACATGCAACAGCCCTGCGTCAATGCCTCAAGCTCAAGCGAGTTTCCCTTGGGCGCGGGGGCATTGACGACCGTCAAAGACCACAGGCGGCACCATTCCTATGAGTATCAGGGCGAAATCCGCATTGCTGTTGCGCGGGTCAGCCGCGTTGTTGGCGGCAAACCAGTCGGCCGGTTGCCTGAAACGACCTGCCGAATCCCTGTAAGCGGGGTCGGCCCTTTTCAATGGGCGTGCGTTCCTGGCACGCCAAGAAACATGCAGGACCACGAAATGCAGCTTGCCCACCAACGCAGGATCGCGCGAAGCTCACTCCAGGGAGGTCCGACACCGGGAAATCCAGCCGCATGACCGGATCGGGCGAGGGCCTTTGCCCGCCGCAAGATCCGCTGCAAACCGTTACCATGATCGCCGGAGGCCACATGAACGAAGACGAAATCCGTTCCGCATTTGTCGAGGAACTCTGCCGCATCGCCTCGGATATCGATCCCGGTGAGGTGGAGGGGGGCGCGCATCTCCTCGACGATCTCGGGCTCGATTCGATGGATGTGCTCAACCTCGTCACGGCGCTTGCCAAGCGCTTCGAGATCACCATCCCCGAGGTCGAGTACAGCCAACTCGAGACTCCGGATCAGGCGGTGGCCTATATCGCGCGCAAGACCGGGTAGGCGCGAGCACCTCGACCCGCGTGATGGGCCGACAGGCCGTGTTGGCCGCGGGTCGAGCGCTGCTGCGCAGTGGGAAAACCGCAGCTTCATTAACGGTCGTCAATGAGGCGGCCGTGGCCTTCTTTCTACGCTCGCTCTGCACGATGCGCGGGGATACGCCGGCCCAGTGTCCGACCTTGCGCGGGAGGGGTGCGGATTACGGGAGGGGAAATCATGGAGCGCACCACAGGCTCGCCGCCGCGCCCTACCGCGCCGCGCATGTGGTCGGAGCCACTTCGCGTGAAGGAACCCGGGCGCAAAGTGAGCGTGGCCGATGCTGTTCACGACGCTTGATTTCTTCATCTTCCTGCCGGTCGCGGTGGTGCTGTTCCATGTGCTGCCCGCGCGGATGCGCCTGCCATGGCTGATGCTCGCCAGCCTTGGCTATTACGCCAGTTTCGGGATCGAGAACCTGGGCTATCTGGGGGCCGTGGCGGTGATTGCGTTGCTCGCGGGACGGCACCTTCTGGACGCCGAGGCGGCGCGGCGCAAGCTGGCCTTCTGGGCCGGGACGCTGGGCATTCTGGGCCTGATGGGGGTGCTAAAATACTATGATGCACTCGTCGAGGACGTGCCCTGGCTGCCCGCCATCGGCTTGACGGCACCGGCCGGGTTTTCCTTCTATGCCTTCACCGCGATTGCGCTTCTGGTCGACCGCTATCGCAGCCCCGCCGAGACCCGGGCCACGGCCGGGCAGGACATCGTCTATCTGGCGTGGTTTCCCAAGATTCTGGCCGGCCCGATCGAGCGCATCGCCCCCTTCACCGCCGCGATGGGCAAGCGCACGACGCTCACGCCGCTGATGGTGGTGGCAGGCTCGCAGCTGATCCTGTGGGGGCTGTTCAAGAAGGTGGTGGTGGCCGACAATCTCAGCCCCTTCGTTGATCGCGTCTACGCCATTCCCGGCTATGCGGTGCCGATCGAGCTGATCATCGCCACCTATTTCTTCGCCTTCCAGATATACTGCGATTTCTCGGGCTATACCGACATTGCGCGCGGCAGTTCGCGGCTGTTCGGCATCAAGCTGTCGGAGAACTTCCGCCGCGCCTATTTCGCGCAGTCGATGGGCGAATTCTGGTCGCGGCGCTGGCACATCTCGTTGTCCGGATGGTTTCGCGACTATCTCTATTACCCGATCATCGGCGGGCGACAGAGCGCGCTGTGGATGTATCTCGGCGTGCTGGTGGTGTTCGTCGCAAGCGGCATCTGGCACGCCGGGCTGGGCTACGGCATCGGCTGGGGGTTCGTCGCCTGGGGGTTGCTCAATGGACTCTATCTGGTGTTCGAGCGCGCCCTGAGCCCGTTGCGCAAGCGCCTCAAGACGCGGCTGCGCGGCACGCTTCTGGGCCGCATTGTCGGTGTCGGCGCGGCGCTGCTGGTGTTCCATCTCGTGCTGATCAGCTGGGTGTTCTTCCGCGCCGGCACGATCGGGGATTCACTGACCATCCTGCGGCGCATCTGGGCGGCGCTGCCGGATCTGCCGCGGCTGGTGATGAACTACCCCTTCACGACCGAGCACAAGTTTCTGGCCGGGCTGATCTTGGTGTTGCTCGTGATCGAACTGGTGCAGGAGCTGCCCGCGCTTGGCCGGCGCGTCGCCGCGCTGCCGCGGGCGGTGCACTGGGCGGGATGGTATGCGCTGATCTTCGCGCTCATCTTTCTGGGTGCCTGGCAGGCCGAAGTCTTCGTCTACATGCAGTTCTGAGGGGGATGCGATGAAATCGAACACCACGCGCTCCGCATCACCGAGCCTGCGTTCGATGGCGGGCTTTCTCGGCCTCTTCCTGCTGCTCTATGCAGTGGCGGCCGTGATCGCCGAGTGGACGGTCGCGCGTGGCGAGACCGAGACCGCGTTTCAGAAACTGCTCGCCGCACGGGGCGCGCAGGTGGACTGGCTGGTCCTTGGCGCCTCGCACGCGCTGCCGCTGGAATATGGCGATGTGCCGGGGCGTCTGGACGCCGAAACCGGTCAGTCGATGCTGGTGCTGGCGGAGATCGGCGCGGGCCCGCTCTACAACCGTCTCGTGCTCGACCATGCATTGCACGATCTGGAGGCGAGGCAGGTTCTGCTGGTGCTGGACGATTTCGCCTTCCACGCATCGCAATGGAACGAGGACAGGGTTGCCGAGCGATCGCTGTTGCGCCTGACGCCCTATCGGCTGACGACCGCACGGCGCATGGCGGGCATGGTCCTGCGCGAGGGTGTCGATCCGCGCGCGCTGCTCGATTACCTGACGGGTTTTTCCAAGCTCAATCCGCCGCAACTGTTCCCGGAGGAGGGCTGGCGCGGGGCGGAGAATTTCGAGCGCAGCTTCCG
>PWLT01000038.1 GCA_003558415.1 Hyphomicrobiales bacterium | reverse complement strand
GCGATCAACGCCGCCATCCCACGGGGGGACAAGACATGATCCGGTCGGAGTTGATCCAGAAGATCGCCGAAGAGAACACTCACCTCTATCAGCGTGACGTCGAGCGCATCGTCAACACGATATTCGACGAAATCATCGAGGCCATGGCCCGCGGCGACAGGGTGGAGCTGCGCGGCTTCGGGGCCTTTTCGGTCAAGAAGCGCGATTCCCGCATGGGGCGCAATCCGCGCACCGGCGAGGCGGTGCATGTCGAGGAAAAGCATGTGCCGTTCTTCAAGACCGGCAAGCTGCTGCGCGACCGCCTCAACGGCAAGGAGAGCTGAGCGCCGATGCGCTATGTGAAATTCGCCTTTCTCGCCCTGCTTGGGCTGCTGCTGCTCACGCTTTCGCTGGCCAATATGGGCATGGTGACCCTGCGTCTGCTGCCCCATGAGATGGGCGAGTTCCTGGGCTACAACCCGACAGTGGCGCTGCCCCTCTTTCTGGTTATCCTGGCCGGGGTCGCGGCGGGGCTGCTGATCGGATTCGTCTGGGAATGGCTGCGCGAACACCGCTACCGGGCCGCAGCGGCGCGCGCCCAGAGGCAGGCCGAGCAGCTTGAGGCGAAGCTGGGTGAGTCCGGCAAGACGCGCGCGGGCGAGGCCGACGATGTGCTCGCACTCCTCGACGAAGCCGAGAGGACGCGCTGATTTCCACGCCCCACAAGACGCCGCGCGACGCAAGGGGACCGCGGATGGCGTGGCACCCGGTGCCACAGCCACAGCCCGAGCCGCTCCGAGATTCGCTTGTGTGGCCGTGCAGGGAACGGGTGGAGCACTGAAATGCGCGCCGGCAACGAGGTTCGCGTCAAGATCTGCGGACTGCGCAGCGCCGCGGATGTCGAGGCTGCGGCCACGGCCGGCGCGGCCTATGTCGGATTCGTCTTCTTCGCGCGCTCGCCGCGCGGGCTGGATGTTCCAACCGCACGCGAAGCCGCGATGGCCGCGCCCGAAGGACTTGCCAAGGTCGCGCTGACGGTCGACGCCCCCGATGCCGAGCTCGACCGGATCCTGGAATCGGTGCCCATCGACATGCTTCAGCTGCATGGGCGCGAAAGCCCCGAACGCGTGACGGAGATCCGCGCGCGCTACGGCCTGCCGGTCATGAAGGCCGTGGGCGTGGCCGAGTCGGGTGATCTCGATGCACTCGAAACCTATGCCCGCGTTGCCGATCAGGTGCTGGTGGATGCCAGACCGCCGCCCGGCGCCCCCCTGCCCGGTGGCAACGCGCTCGCCTTCGACTGGCGGCTGATCGAAGGGCGGCGCTGGGCGGTGCCTTGGATGCTGGCCGGGGGGCTGACCCCCGATAACGTGGCCCGGGCGATACGGGTGACCGGTGCGCGGCAGGTGGATGTCTCCTCGGGGGTCGAGCACTCCCCGGGAAACAAGGATTCCGAACTGATCCTCCGCTTCATTGCGGCGGCGCAAGGCGCGTGAGCCGTCCCTCAAACGGGGGGCGGCCCTTCGGCGCCATCGCATGGCCGATGAAGCAGACTGCGCATTCCCTGTGCAATTGCGTCATGATTCCGCCCCGATCCTTCGGTACCCGCTGAGCATCCGGGCCACGGTCGCGGCGCGGCGGGAAAGCGGTAGAATACCACATCGGCGACGCCACGACCGGCACGGTCACAAATCTGCGTGTGACAGCGCGCCCACTACCTGCGGCCCGAGAGGCGAGTTATGGTCGAGCCATGTATGACAATTCATTTTGCCACTCCTTTGCGCGGGCTCGGTGATGGCTGACGACTCGCTAACGACCGCTCACGGCGACAATGACATCGCCATTGTCGGGATGGCTGCCCATCTGCCCGGCGCGGGCAGCATCGGCGATTACTGGACCAATCTGCGCGAGGGCATCGAGTCGATCCGTCGGCTGAGCGAGGAGGAGCTGCGCGCCGCGGGAGAATCGCCCGAGCGGCTGCGCGATTCGAATTACGTCCCCGCCGCCGCGCCCCTCGATGGCTTTGCCGAGTTCGACCCCGAATTCTTCGGCCTCTCCGCCAAGGAAGCGGCGATCATGGACCCCCAGCACCGCCAGTTCCTGGAGGTCGCCTGGGAGGCGCTGGAGAATGCCGGGCATCCGCCCGAGCGCTTCCCCGGCCCGGTCGGCGTCTTCGCCGGCTGCGGGATGGGGAGTTACTTCTATTTCAACGTCTGCTCGAACCGCGATCTCGTGGACGATGTGGGGATGTTCCTGCTGCGCCACACCGGCAATGACAAGGATTTCCTCTCCACACGGGTGAGCCACATCCTCGATCTCAAGGGGCCGTCGATCAGCCTGCAGACTGCCTGTTCGACCTCGCTGGTGGCAACTCATTACGCCGCGCAGGCGCTGCTGAATGGCGAGTGCGACATGGCGATCGCTGGCGGCGCGACGGTGGAGCTGCCGCAGGGGCGCGGCTATGTCTACAAGGAGGGGGAGATCCTCTCGCCCGACGGGCATTGCCACGCCTTCGATCACCGTGCGCAGGGCACGGTCTTCGGCTCGGGCGCCGGCGCGGTCGTGCTGCGCCGGCTTGAGGATGCCATCGCTGATGGCGATCATATCTGGGCCATCATCAAGGGCACCGCCGTCAACAATGACGGCGCGGCCAAGGCGGGCTATCTCGCGCCCTCGGTCGAGGGGCAGGCCGACGCCATCGCCGAGGCGCATGCCATGGCCGGCGTGTCCGCCGAGAGCATCGCCTATGTCGAATGCCACGGCACGGGCACCTATCTGGGCGACCCGATCGAGGTGGCGGCGCTGACGGAAGCCTTCCGCCGGACCACCGAACGCCAGGGGTATTGCCGCATCGGCTCGGTCAAGACCAATATCGGCCATCTTGACACCGCCGCCGGGGTGGCCAGCCTGATCAAGGCCGCGCTGGCGCTGCACCACCGGCAGATGCCGCCCTCGCTGGGCTTCGAGGCGCCCAACCCCGCAATCGTTTTCGAGGCGAGCCCGTTTCGCGTCAATGACCGGCTTACCGACTGGGCCGCGGACGGCCTGCGCCGCGCCGGCGTCAACTCGCTCGGTGTGGGGGGCACGAACGCCCACGCGGTTCTGGAGGAGGCCCCGGCCCGCGCGCCCTCCGAGGAGGCCGACTGGCCGTTTCAGCTGCTGACCGTCTCCGCCCGCTCCACCAAGGCGCTCGACGCGAACGCGCAGGCGCTCGCCGCGCATCTGCGCGCCCATCCCGAACAGCCGCTTGCCGATATCGCCTGGACGCTGCACGAAGGGCGGCGCGCCTTCGAGAAACGCCGCGTGGTGGTCGCCGAGACGCATGAGGAAGCCGCACAGCTTCTGGAGGCGAATGATCCCTACCGCGTGCACACCCATTCGGTCGTGGGCGAGGCGCCGCAGATCGTGTTCATGTTCCCCGGCGGCGGAGCGCAATATGCCGGCATGGCGCGCGATCTCTATGAGACCGAGCCGGTGTTTCAGGAATGGATGGATCGCGGGCTGGAGATACTCCAGCCCAGGCTCGACTATGACATCCGCGCAATATGGCTGCCCGAGCCGGGCCAGGAAGAGGCGGCCGAGGCGCGGCTGCGCAAGCCTTCGGTGCAGCTACCGCTCATCATGATCACCGAATACGCGCTGGCGCAGCTCTTCATGTCCTGGGGCGTGCGCCCGGCGGCGCTGGTCGGCCATTCGATGGGCGAGAACACCGCCGCCTGCCTCGCCGGGGTGATGGGCTTTGCCGATTGCATCGGTCTGGTGCATCTGCGCGGGCAGCTCTTTGACGAGGTGCCGCCGGGGGGCATGCTCAGCATCCCCCTGCCGCTGGACGAGGTGAAGGGGCTGATCGGCGACGATCTCGACATTGCCAGCGTCAATGCGCCGGGGCTCACGGCCGTGTCGGGACCCAACGCGGCGCTGGAGGTGCTGGAGGCGCGGCTGCGCGCGAACGACGTTGAGTGCCAGCGCATCCCCATCGACATCGCGGCGCATTCGCGCATGCTCGAGCCTATCCTCGAACGTTTCGAGGATTATCTGCGCTCCATTACACTGAACCCGCCGCGGATCCCGTTCCTGTCGAACCGCAGCGGCGCATTCATCACCGCGGCTCAGGCCACCGACCCGGATTACTGGGTCCAGCATCTGCGCCATACCGTCCATTTCGCCGATTGCATCACCACGCTGGCCGAGACGCCCGAGCGCGTCTATCTTGAGGTCGGCCCCGGAAAGGCGCTCTCCTCGCTCGCGCAGGCGCATGGCGCGGTACCCCGCAACCAGGTGATCAGCGCCCTGCGCCACCCCGAGGAGGACATCGCCGACGACGCCTATTTCCTGGGCGTGTTGGGCCGGCTCTGGGCCACGGGCGCCGCGATCGACTGGGCGCAGATATGGGGCGAGGCGCGGCGCAACCGGGTGCCCCTGCCGACATATGCCTTCCAGCGCGCGACCTATTTCATCGAACCGCGCGAGATCCCCGCCGAGCGGCCCGTCCCGCTGCCGGAGAAGCGCGCAGATATCACTCAGTGGGGCTACCGCCCCGGCTGGCGCCCGCGCGCGGCGGATTGCGCCTTCGACGTGATCGGCGCGCTGGAGGAGGCGCCCGCCGCGAGCTGGCTGGTCTTTGTGGACGATACCGGGCTGGGCGATGAGGCGGTTGCACGGCTGCGCACCGCCGGGCACCGGGTGAGCGCGGTGCGCGCGGGTGATGCCTTCGCGCGCGATGCATCGGGCGACTACACGCTGGCGCCCGAGCGCGGCCGCGAGGGCTATGATGCGCTCATCCGCGATCTGGTCGCGCGCGGCAACGTGCCCGAGCGCATCGCGCATTTCTGGCTCGTCACGCGCGAGGAGACATTCCGCCCCGGCGCCAGCTTCTTCCACCGCAATCTCGAACAGGGATTCTACAGCCTGCTGTTTCTGGTCCAGGCGATCGGGGATGAAAGCCTGCCGATGCCGCTGCATCTATGCGTCTTCACCACCGGCGCGGCGCAGACCCGCGAGGAGCCCCAGCCCTATCCCGAAAAGGCCGCCGTGATGGGGCCCGCGCGCGTGGTCCCGCGTGAGCTGCCGGGCACAAGTTGCGCGGTGCTCGATCTGGAGATGCCCCCGCCCCCCAGGCGCGGCCTGCTCGCCGCGCGCCAGCGCGAGAGCAGCCCGCCCGAGGCGCTGGTCACCGCCGTGCTGGAGGAGATGCTGGCCGAGCCCGCTGACACCGTGGCTGCCCTGCGCGGCGGGCGCCGGTTTGAACGGCTCTACCGCCCCGCACCCCTTGCGGAGCCGCAGGACAATGCCGGGCTGGGCCCCGAGGGCGCGGCCTGGCTCATCACGGGCGGTTTCGGCGGCATCGGGCTGAGCATCGCGGAGAAGCTCATCCGCGAACGCGGCGCCCGCGTGGCCCTGCTTGCGCGCCAGCCGCTGCCCGATCGCGCTCAATGGGAGGACACGCTGCGCCTGAGCGCCCCGACCGACCCTGTCGCGCGGCGCATCCGCGCCGTGCAGCATCTGGAATCGCTGGGCGGCGAGGTGCTTACCCTGGGCGCCGATGTGTGCAATCTCGAACTGATGCGCCGCGCTCGCGAGCAGGTCACCGAGCGCTTCGGCCCCCTGCACGGGCTGGTTCATGCCGCCGGCGCCGTTGATGACGCGCCGCTCATGACCAAGACCACCGGGGCGGTCGAGCGCGTGCTCGCCCCCAAGCTGCACGGCACGCAGGTGCTCGACACGCTGTTTCCCGACGGTTCGCTCAAGGTGATGGTG
>PWLT01000319.1 GCA_003558415.1 Hyphomicrobiales bacterium | reverse complement strand
CGTCTGCGCCGATGAGAGCTGCCATGACCGTGCCAGCCTGCCGAATCTGCGCGGCAAGTACGACATGATCAACATCAAGCTCGACAAGACCGACGGGCTGACCGAGGCATTGGCGCTGCGCGCGGCGGCGCGGGAGGCGGGTTATCAGGTCATGGTGGGCTGCATGGTCGGCACCTCGCTGGCCATGGCGCCGGCCGTGCTGGTCGCGCAGGGCGCGGCGGTGACCGATCTTGACGGCCCGCTGCTTCTGGCCGAAGACCGCGCCCACCCGCTGCGCTTCGATGATGAGGGCGTGCATCCGCCCGAACCGGCGCTGTGGGGCTGAACGCGATGCGAGACAGAGGAGCGCAGGCATGAGCCGGATCGTCTATGTGAACGGGGAGTATGTGCCCGAGGAGGAGGCGAAGGTCTCGGTCTTCGATCGTGGCTTCCTGATGGCCGATGGCGTCTATGAGGTGACCACCGTGATCGACGGGCGGCTGATCGATTTCGACGGCCACGCCGCGCGGCTGGTGCGCTCGCTCACCGAGTTGGAGATGGCCAGCCCGCTCGCGCGCGACGAGTTGCTGGAGATTCACCGCGAGCTGGTGCGCCGCAACGATCTCATTGAGGGGATGATCTATCTGCAGATCACCCGCGGCGTGGCGGATCGCGAATTCACCTATCCCGAAGACGCGGCCCCCACCGTGGTGCTCTTCACCCAGGCAAGAGGCCTGGTCGACAGCCCCGCCGCCGCGCGCGGCATCGCGGTGATCTCGATCCCCGATCTGCGCTGGCGCAGGCGCGACATCAAGACCGTGCAGCTGCTTTACCCGTCGATGGGCAAGATGGCCGCCGTGAAGGCCGGCGCGAATGACGCATGGATGGTCGAGAACGGCTTCGTGACCGAGGGCACATCGAACAACGCCCATATCGTCAAGGACGGGCGCATCATCACCCGCAACCTCTCGAACGACATCCTGCACGGGATCACCCGCGCGACGGTGCTGAAATTCGCGCGCGAGGCACAGATGGAGGTAGAGGAGCGCCCCTTCACGCTGGAGGAGGCCAAGGAGGCCGACGAAGCCTTCGTGACCTCGGCCTCGACCTTCGTCACCCCGGTGGTGAAGATCGACGAGACTGCCATCGGCGGCGGCGCGCCCGGACCGGTCGCGAAGCGGCTGCGCGAGATCTACCTCGACGAGACGCGCAAGGCGGCGATCTGAGGAGCGACGTCACGGGGTGCCATCGCGCACACCCGTGACAAGGCCGACGGACCAGGCGGGGCTCAGCCTTTCGGCTTGCCCACATTCTCCGCGAAGGATTTCTCGAACGCGGCCTGTTTCTGCGGCCCGGCCTCGGTCTGGTATTTCGCGCGCCAGTCGTCATAGGGCATGCCATAGACGATCTCGCGCGCCTCCTCCTTGCCCATCTCCAGCCCGCGCTCGGCGGCGGCCTCCTGATACCAGCGGCTCAGACAATTGCGGCAAAAGCCCGTCAGGTTCATCATGTCGATATTCTGCACATCGGTGCGTTCGCGCAGATGGTCACGCAGGCGCCGAAAGGCGGCGGCTTCAAGCTCGATGCGGGTGCGCTCGTCCATACTCTCCTCCATTTGCCATCTATCTGCGGCCGGTGGCACCATGCGTCAAGTCCGCGCCCTCCCCGCGTTGCACATTCGGCGCCGTTTACGCTAACAGCGCCGTGTTGCCGTGCCTTCGCGTTTCCTTCATACAGTGGGTGCATGAACGCGACGCGCCGCGAATGACAGGAAGGGATCCGGTCGATGAGACGCCTGCGCAAGGTGAAGGTGGTGGCCACGCTGGGGCCGGCCTCCAACGACTACCAAACCATCCGGGCGCTGTTCGAGGCCGGGGCCGATGTGTTTCGCCTGAACATGAGCCATGGGAGCCATGACGAGATCGCCGCGCGCCACGCGATCATCCGCCAGATCGAGGCCGACACCGGACGCGCCGTGGCCGTACTGGTCGATCTTCAGGGGCCGAAGCTGCGGGTGGGAACCTTCGCCAGGGGCGAGGAGGAGCTTGAGGACGGACGCAACTTCCGCCTCGATCTCGACCCCGCACAAGGCGACGCCCGGCGCGTTTCCCTGCCGCATCCCGAGATCTTTCAGGTGCTCGAGCCAGGTGCGGAGCTTCTGGTCAATGACGGGCGCATCCGGCTGAGGGTCGATGATTGCGGCAAGGATTTCGCCGAATGCACCGTGATGGTGGGCGGGACGATTTCCAACCGCAAGGGCGTCAATGTCCCCGATGTCGTGCTCCCCCTCGCCGCGCTGTCGGACAAGGACCGCGAGGATTTGATTTTCGCCTGCGAACTTGGAGTGGACTGGATCGCGCTCTCCTTCGTGCAGCGCGCCGCCGATGTCACCGAGGCGCGCGAACTGGTCGCCGGGCGCGCGGCGGTGCTCTCCAAGATCGAGAAACCGGCCGGGGTCAAGGCATTCGCCGAGATTCTCGCCGCCTCGGACGGGATCATGGTGGCGCGCGGCGATCTGGGCGTCGAGCTTCCGGTGCAGAACCTGCCGCCCATCCAGAAGCGGCTGGTGCGCCAGTGCCGGGCAGCGGCGAAGCCGGTGATCGTGGCGACGCAGATGCTGGAATCGATGATCGACAGCCCCGTGCCCACCCGCGCCGAGGTCTCGGACGTGGCGACCGCGATCTATGAGGGTGCCGACGCGGTCATGCTCTCGGCCGAATCCGCCGCCGGCGCCTACCCGGTCGAGGCTGTGACCACCATGAACAATGTCGCCATCGAGGTGGAGGGCGACCCGACCTATCGCGAGGTCATCGATTCCTCGCGCCGCATCCGGCATGAAACCGTCGCCGACGGCATCGTCGCCGCCGCGCGCGAGATCGCGGAGACCACCGATATCAAGGCGATCTGCTGTTTCACCGAATCCGGCACCACCGCGGCGCTGGTGGCGCGCGAGCGCCCGCATCTTCCCATCATCGCGTTGGCCTCGCAGCCCGCCACCGCGCGGCGGCTGTGCCTGACCTGGGGCACCCATTGCGTGGTGACCGACACACCGGTCGAGCGCTTCAAGATGGCTGTGGTCAGCGCCGCGCGCGCGGCGCGCCATTACGGTTTCGCCACCGCCGAGGACCAGATCGTGGTCACCGCCGGCGTTCCCTTCAACGTGCCGGGCACGACCAATATCCTGCGCGTGGCCCCCTGCGACGAAAGATTGATTTACCGCGCCGAACTGGAGTAATATCCAATCCGGGGATCACCCCCGAGGGTTCCGCCCATGCAGTCGGATATCTTCCTCGTGATCGGCCTGGTGCTGGGGGCTCTGGCATTTCCCTCGCTTCTCAACGCCTACAGCCAAAGCAGATTTCCCCGGCTGGCGCTGCTGATGTTCCTCGGCGCCTCGGTGTCGGTCATCATCGCCTTCAACACGCGGCCCGGCGGCTATACCTTCAGCGACATCCCCGAGGCCTTCATCCGCGTGATCGCGCTCGTCATCGGCTGACCCCTTGCACCCCGCCCCGCAGCGGCCTATAGGGGCCGCTCGAACCCGCGCGGCCGGCCAATGAGGCATGCCGAGTCGCGCCGGATACCGCCCGACGATCAGAGGAGACGGAAATGCCCAAGATGAAGACCAAGGCGAGCGCCAAGAAGCGCTTCAAGGTGACGGCCACCGGCAAGGTGCTGGCACAGCAGGCCGGCAAGCGGCACGGGATGATCAAGCGGACGAAGAAATTCATCCGCAACGCGCGCGGCACCACGGTGCTGTCCGACGCGGACACCAAGATCGTCAAGAAATACATGCCCTACGACCGCTGAGGAGGCACAACCATGTCCCGCGTCACATCCGGAAAAGTCACCCACGCCCGCCACCGCAAGATCGTGAAGGCCGCCAAGGGCTATTACGGCGCGCGCTCGCGCAACTTCCGCACGGCAACACAGGCGGTCGACAAGGCCAACCAGTACGCCACCCGCGACCGCAAGAACCGCAAGCGCAGCTTCCGCGCCCTGTGGATCCAGCGCATCAATGCTGCGGTGCGCGAAATCGACCCCGGCCTGAGCTATTCGCGGTTCATCCACGGGCTGGCCAAGGCCGGCATCGAGGTCGACCGCAAGGTGCTCGCCGATCTGGCGGTGCACGAGCCCGAAGCCTTCGGCCAGATCGTGCAACAGGCCCGCGCCGCCGCCACGGCCTGACCCAACGCGACGAGTCATTATTGGGCCGCGCCGGACATCCGGCGCGGCCCGTCTCGTCCGCCCCCTCAGGCACGAGCGAGTGTGAACGGCTCGCGCGGGGCAAGGGCGTTGCTTGGATTGGGCATGTGGTCGCTCGCGGCCATGTATGCAGCTTCGGCAGCGCGGGTTGGGGTTCGTTCAGATCTCGATGCCCAGCCTGGCGATCATTCGGTCGCGCTCGGCCAGTGCTTTGGCGGCATCGTCGCCCAACGCCGTGGCGCAGGCGTTGATGAGGCACTCGGCACAGGCGACGAATACGGTCATGCTGTTCGACAGGAAGCTCGTATCGTGCGGCACGAAGAGCGCGGCGTCCGAGACATCGACCAGCGGCGAGGAGGCGCGGTCGGTGACGGCGACCACGCCAAGCCCGATCTCGCGCGCCGCGCGGGTGACCTCGACCACGCGCGCGGTGTAGGGTGCACAGCTCGCCACGATCAGCACGTCGCCGGGCGCCATGGTCGCCAGCGCCTCGGCGACCCCCTTGCCCGGCGCCTCCAGCAGCGAGACATCCGAGCGAATCATGCGCAGCCCATAAGCCAGAAATGCCGCGAAGGAATGAAACTGGCGCAGGCCGAACACCGCCACGCGCGGCGCATGTGCAATGCGGGCAACGGCGGCATCGAAACTCGCGACATCAAAGGAGTCGAGGAAGCGGTCGATATTGGCCTGGTTCTCGCGGCACAGACGTGTAACGCCGACTCCCGATCCGCGATCATCGGCGCTCAGCGCCGCCTGGGCCTGACGGCTGTAGAAGGCGCCGGGCCGGGTCAGGCTGGCCGACAGCAGCACGTCCTGAAAGGCGCCGAACCCCGGATACCCCAGGCTGCGCGCCAGCCGCGAGAGCGTGGAGGGGTTGACCTCCAGCTCGCCGGCAAGCGCGGTGATCGACAGCAGTTTGGGGCTGCCCTGAAGCTCGAGGATGCGCCCCAGAGCCGCGCGCGCCTTGGGGCCGAGCACGATGTCGGACTCGCCGCGCGCGATGGCGAGCATGAGTTCCCTCAGCTCGCCGATGGTCGCAGGCGGAGGCGGCGCGTCAGCGGCGCGGGAGGGTGTGGACATGGATCGGGTCGGCTCCTCGTCGCTCATGGATCCACCAGCTAACACCATCCGCGCCGATGTCGAAGACCGCAGTGGCGAGGGTGTTTTCATTGTCCGGGTCGTCGGGGGCGTCTCGATAGACGGGCAGCCCCGGTCCGGCGGTGTCATGCAGAATCTCCAGCGGCTCGCGCACGCCTGCGGAAAGCAGCGCCTCGCCGCGTTCCTGCCGGTCGCGCGAGGAGTCGGTGACGATCTGATCGTCACGGGCTTGCGGGTGATCGAGCGCATGATTGGCATGAACCGCCGGGCGGTCGAGCCGGCGTTGCGCAACCCGGCCCGCGCCGAACTCGACACTGTGCACCGCGCCCTCGCCGGCCCGGGCGAGCGCGAAGTGAAAGCCCGCCCCCGCCGGGGCATCGCGCAGCACCGCAAGCGCCGAGTCCACGTCACCCGCACCCAGCACCGCACGGCCGAGCACCATGCGCGGCGCCTGGGGGTTGCGCACCCG
>PWLT01000300.1 GCA_003558415.1 Hyphomicrobiales bacterium | reverse complement strand
CGGCCGGCACGCGGTGGAAACCGATTTCCCCGCCGAAGACAAGTTCGACCACCTGCCGCCCCGCCCGACGCCCAAACGCGGACCGGCAGCTTTCCTGACCGTTCAGGAGGGCTGCGACAAGTTCTGCGCGTTCTGCGTGGTTCCCTATACCCGCGGCGCCGAAGCCAGCCGCCCCGTGGAGCGCGTTCTGCGCGAGGCGCGCGATCTGGTGGAGCGCGGCGTGCGCGAGATCACCCTGCTGGGCCAGAACGTCAATGCCTATCACGGCGCGGACGCCGATGGCGCCGACTGGAGCCTCGCGCGGCTGATCCGCGCGCTGGCCGAAATCGACGGGCTGGAGCGTATCCGCTACACCACATCGCATCCCAACGACATGAGCGACGACCTGATCGCCGCGCATGGCGAGGTGGAAAAGCTCATGCCCTATCTGCACCTTCCGGTGCAGTCGGGATCCGACCGTGTGCTCAAGGCGATGAATCGCAAGCACACCGCCGAAAGCTACCTGCGCATCATCGAACGGCTGCGCGCGGCGCGCCCCGACATCCTGATCTCGGGCGATTTCATCGTCGGCTTCCCCGGCGAGAGCGAGGCCGATTTCGAGGCCACGCTCGATCTGGTGCGCGCGGTGAATTACGGGCAGTGCTATTCCTTCAAGTATTCCCCGCGCCCCGGCACGCCCGCCGCCGAGCGCGCCGGTGTCCCCGTAGAGGTGGCGGACGCGCGCCTACAGCGCCTGCAGGCGCTGCTCAGCGACCAGCAGCGCGCCATTCAGAATGCGATGGTCGGCCGCGAGGTGCGGGTGCTGTTCGAGAAGCCCGGCCGCGAGGAAGGGCAGATGGCCGGCAAATCCGAACATCTGCACGCCGTGCATGTTCACGCGCCCGGCCTCGCGCGCGGCGAATCACGCCGTGTTCGGATCACTGCGAGCGGGACGAATTCGCTCTCGGGTGAGCTTCTCGCCGGCTGAGCACCACACGTGGCGGTTGCGGGCGCTGCGCGCGCGCAACGCTTGCGCACATCTTTTCCCCTTGTGGCACAAAGATTTGGGAATCCGACTTCACACGCAGGTGAAAGTTGGTAACCTTTCGAGCAGTCTGCTCGCCGACCGCATATCCCGCATTTCGGGGCCGCACGCGCGTGCAGGGGGGAAATTTGATGGAAAGGACATCGGCCGTGTTCAACAGGAAATCGATGCGCGCTTTGCTGCCGGCGTGCGTCCTGGCACTGGGCTTTGCCACCCTGCCCGCCGGGCCGGGCGCGGCAAACGGAACCCAGTCATGGGATGCCAAGACACCGACACACACGACACAGCCGCGTCAGGTGCGCGGAATGCCTGAAAAGGTGCCCAACCCGCCGCCGCCGCAGGTGGAGGTGACAGCCCGCTGGAAGCCAACGATCTGGATCGACCCGGATGGCTGCATGCACTGGGCCGCGGATGGCGGCGCCGAAGGTTACATGGTGCACCGGGTCAACCCGCAGACCGGCAAACCCGTCTGCCTGCAGATGAACACCTGCCTGGTGGAAAACTCCGACGTGCTCTTCGCCACCGACAGCCATTCGCTGACCCGCCAGGGCCGGTCGCGGCTGCAGAGCTTCTTCGCCAATGCCGGCGCGCATGCCTATGCCATTTACGGCCATACCGACAGCCGCGCCTCGGATGAATACAACATGCGCCTGTCGGAGCGCCGCGCGCGCGAGGTCGCCAACCTGGCCCGCTCCATGGGCAACCATGTCGCCCGCGAGATGGGTTTCGGCGAGCGGATGCCGATCGCGTCCAACGCGACCCGGGAAGGAATGGCGAAGAACCGCCGCGTCGAAATCGTTTGCTACAGGTGACACCATGATAATCATGAATATTATTCGCGGGGGGGCGGTTCTGGCGCTCGCCGGAACATTGGGTGCCTGCGACGGGATTCCGCAGGATGACGGCCCGCCGATCATCGCCGACGGCTACGACCGCGGCCCGATCTCGCCGCTCGGCAGCGGACGGCGGCACCTGAGCACCATGCAGGCGGCCATCGCCATCGACCCGGATGGCTGCCACAACTGGATCATCGACGCGGGCTTCCAGGGCTATCTTTCGCGGCGCCACGATCCCGAGACGGGGCTGCCGGTCTGCACGCCGATAGCACCCGATGGCAGCATCATCGGCGACCCCTACGCGACCTCGCCGCATGTGCCCGACATCTACCGCTGAACCGGCCTCACGCCGCGCCCACGCCAAGCGGGGCGCGGCGGCGCGCAGGGCGGCGCCGCCGGGCGCACGCGCAGGCCCGCGCATGTCACGCTTTGATGAAATCCACTCCTTCGCGCTTGCGATTCCCCCGCGCAATTGTCACCTTCGACGCATCGAACTCTCGCAACGGAGCCTTTGTTGGTCATCAGCGCGCTGACGCCCCCATCGCAACCGGAAAACACCGATGACACCCTCATTGAGTTTTCCGACAACCGCCTCCTCATCGATCTTTGCGGCGAATTCGACAGCAATCTGGCGCTGATTGAATCGCTCCTCGCGGTCCAGATCCTGCGCCGGGGCAATCAACTCGTCGTGCATGGAGAGCCCGAGTCGCGCGCCCGTGCCCGCGCGCTGCTCGAGTCGCTCTATGAGCGGCTCGAACAGGGGCGCGCGGTCGAGCCGGGACAGATCGAGGCCGAGGTGCGCATGAGCCCTGACGCCGCGCAGCGCGCTCAGGGCGATGCGGCTGCGGCGGATCAGCTGGAGATGTTCCGCACCGGGCGGGTGGAAATCCGCACCCGCAAGAAGTCGGTCGAGCCGCGCACCGAGGCGCAGCGCAGCTATGTCAAGGCGCTGTGGCGTGACGAGATGACCTTCGGCATCGGCCCGGCCGGCACCGGCAAGACCTATCTGGCGGTCGCGGCCGGGGTGTCGATGTTCCTCGACGGGAAGGTCGAGCGCATCATCCTCTCGCGCCCGGCGGTCGAGGCGGGCGAGCGGCTGGGCTTCCTGCCCGGCGACATGAAGGAAAAGGTCGATCCCTACATGCAGCCGCTCTATGACGCGCTGAACGATTTCATCCCCGGCAAGCAGCTCGCCCGGCTGATGGAGGAGCGCCATATCGAAATCGCGCCGCTGGCCTTCATGCGCGGGCGTACGCTGGCACATGCCTTCGTGGTGCTCGACGAGGCGCAGAACGCCACCGCCATGCAGATGAAGATGTTCCTCACCCGGCTGGGCGAGGGCTCGCGCATGGTGGTCACCGGTGATCGCTCCCAGGTGGATCTTCCGCGCGGGGTGAGCAGCGGCCTGGCCGAGGCCGAGCGCATCCTCGCCAATGTCCGCGGCGTGTCGTTCAGCTATTTCACCGCCGCGGATGTGGTGCGCCACCCGCTCGTGGCGCGCATCATCGAAGCCTATGAGCGTGATGACGCAAGCCCTCGTTGAGTGCGTGATCGAGGATGAACGCTGGCATGACCTGGACCTGCCGGATCTGGCCGAGCGCGCCGCCCGAACCGTCCTGGACGATCGGGGGCTGGCGCCTGAGCGCTTCGAGATCGCCCTGATGGCCTGCGATGATGCCCGGATTGCCACGCTCAACGCAGCGTTTCGCGGCCGCGACGCGCCCACGAACGTGCTCTCCTGGCCCGCGCAGGACTATCCGCCGCGCGCGGACGGCACCGCGCCCCCTGCCCCCGCGCCCGGCACCCCCGACGATCCCGCCGGGCTCGGCGATCTGGCGCTGGCGTTCGAGACCTGCGCGCGCGAAGCTCGGGAGTACGGCCGGACGCTGGACGATCACGTCACACATCTGGTAGCGCATGGGGTGCTGCACCTGCTGGGCTATGACCATACGCGTGACGGCGATGCCGCACTCATGGAGGCAATCGAGGTGCGCCTACTTGCCTCGCTGGGGGTGGCGAACCCATATGAAGAGGCGGGCGCGCACCGCCCGGGCTGACGGACAGGAGTGATGAGCGATAGCGAAGGCGGATCTACAGCGGCGCGACGCGCGCTGGAAGATCCCGACGACAACGGGCAGCGCGGCCTCTTCGGCCGCATCATCGACGCCTTCAACATCTCCGAGGACTCGGACGCCCCGCACCCCCACGGCGTGCGGCGTGTGCTTCCAGGCCTTGTCAGCCTGCGCAGCCTCACGGTGGAGGACGCCGCCGTGCCAAAGGCCGAGATCGTCGCGGTGCCCGTCGATATCGACAAGGCCGAGCTGATCACCACCTTTCGCGAAAGCGGCTATTCGCGCCTTCCCGTTTATGACGAGACGCTCGACCACCCGCTGGGGCTCTTGCTGCTCAAGGATCTGGCGTTGGAGTACGGCTTCAACGGCGACCGGCCACTAAAGCTGCGCCAGTTGCTGCGCCCGCTGATCTATGCGCCCCCCTCGATGCCGCTTGCGGTCCTGCTCCAGCGGATGCAGACCGAGCGCACCCATATGGCGCTGGTGATCGACGAATACGGGGGCGTCGACGGGCTGGTGACGATCGAGGATCTGCTCGAACAGGTCGTGGGCGAGATCGAGGACGAGCACGACATCGAGACAGAGGGATTCTGGCATCTCGAGCAACCCGGCTGCTATCTGGCGCTCTCGCGCACGCCGCTGGAGGATTTCGAGGCCGAGATCGGGCTGCGGCTCGCCGACCCGGATGAAGCCGAGGAGATCGACACGCTGGGCGGGCTGGTCTTCGTGCTTGCCGGGCGGGTGCCCGCGCGCGGCGAGATCCTCGCGCATGAAAGCGGCGTGGAGTTCGAGATCGTCGATGCCGACCCGCGCCGGGTGCACCGCCTGCGGGTGCGCCTTCCCGAGACCCTGACCGGAGCGACATGATGTCACGGGCATGGCCGCGCGTCGCGGCGCGCTGAGGCGCGCGCTCCGCCCGCCGGTGCGCCCCGGCTGGCGGGTGCTGGGCGCTGCGGCGGGCCTCGGCGCGCTCGCCGCCGCGGGTCAGGCGCCGCTGGGGCTGTGGCCAGCAACGCTCATCGCGCTCACGAGCATCGCATGGCTGATCGCGCAGGCGCCCTCGCCGGGCAATGCATTCTGGCGCGGCTGGCTCGCAGGAGCCGGGCATTTCGCGGCGGCACTGTTCTGGATCGTCGAGCCCTTCCTGATCGACGCGGCGCGCCATGCCTGGATGGCACCCTTCGCGCTGGTCTTCATGGCCTTCGGCATGGCACTGTTCTGGGCGCTGGCCGGCGGGGGGTCACACTGGTTGGGCGGGCGCTCGCCGGGGCTGCGGGCGCTGGCACTTGCCCCGGCGCTGGGTGCGGCGGAACTGGCGCGCGGGCATCTCTTCACCGGTTTTCCCTGGGCGATGCCCGGCCATGTCTGGATCGATACGCCGCTGGCGCAGATCGCGGCGCTGGTCGGGGCCAGCGGGCTGACCTTCCTGATGCTTCTGGTCGCGACGCTTCCCGTGCTTGCCGGGCCGGGACCGGCGCGCCGGAGCGCGGCCGCGCTGGTCGCGGCGACCTTGATTGCCGTCAGCTGGTGGTGGGGGGCGCAGCGCCTCGCCACCCCCCTGCCCGCGCCCGAGCGCGAGATCACCCTGCGGCTGGTGCAGCCCAACGCCCCGCAGCATCTGAAATGGGACAGTGAATGGGCGCGCATCTTCCTGCGCCGCCAGCTGGAGCAGACCGCCGCGCCTGCGCAAACCCGGCCGGATCTGGTGATCTGGTCGGAAACCGCGATTCCCTGGCTGCTCGACGATGTCGAGCCGGTCATCGAGATGATCGCCGAGGCCGCGGGCGGCGTGCCCGTGGCGCTGGGCGTGCAGCGCCAAGAGGAGGGGCGCTTCTTCAACT
>PWLT01000313.1 GCA_003558415.1 Hyphomicrobiales bacterium | reverse complement strand
TCGGGTTCATGGCGATGCCGCCGAACATGCCCGAATGCAGATCCTTGTCGGCGGCGCGGATGGTGACCTCCTCGCCCACAAGCCCGCGCAGCATGGTGGTGATGGCCGGAGTTTCGCGGTCGAACATGCCCGTGTCGCAGATCAGCGCCACATCGGCCATCAACTCCTCGCCATGCGCGCGCAGATAGGGCACCAGCGAGGGAGAGCCCGATTCCTCCTCGCCCTCCAGAAACACCGTCACCCGCACCGGCAGCGCGCCATGCACCGCCAGCCAGGCGCGGCATGCCTCCACGAAGGTCATCAGCTGGCCCTTGTCATCTGCGGCGCCGCGCCCGCGAATCACCTTGCCGGCCGGGGTGTCCTCGATGGCCGGATCGAAGGGGTCGCGGTGCCACAATTCCAGCGGATCGACCGGCTGGACGTCGTAATGCCCGTAGAAAAGCACATGCGGCGCCGTCTCCGGCGCGCCGGGCGCGTCCTGCGCGACGACCATCGGGTGGCCCGGCGTGCTTCGGGTGTCGGCTGCGAATCCCAGCGCGGCGAGATCGGCAGCCAGCCATTGAGCCGCGGCCCGGCAATCCCCGTCATAAGCGGGATCGGTGGAAATGGAGGGAATGCGCATCAGGTCCACAAGCCGATCCGTGGATTCGGGCAGGGTGGAATCGATATGCGCGAGCACCTTGTCCAGCGCGGGGGTGGCAGCCATTGGAAACTCCGAATAAGTTGGTTCGCGAGCGGACCCTATCAGGCGCCGGGGCGCTGTCCAGTCGCCCCGGACCCGTGGTCGGTAGAAATGGAGTGCAAGCGATGAGACAAGCCGCATTGGCAATTCTGGGCGCGGCCGCCTTGGCCGCGGGGCAGTCGGGCACCCCCGCGCTGGCGCAGGAGCAGGCGCCCGAGGTGATCGAGGGGGCCGACGCGACGGTCACCCTGCACCCCTTTCCCTTTCTCGAAGCGGAAGAACTGAGCTTGCTGCGCCAGATCGCGCAGAGTGCACCGGCGCGCGAGGCGCTGCTGGGCGAGGGGGGCGGGTACGCCGCCATCGCGGCCGCGCCGCTTGAGGGGTTTTTCCGGGGCGGGGCGCCGGTGGAGTCGGCCGTCGCGCTCGCGCAACTGCCCGATGCCGAGACCGCGCGCGAGGAGGCGCTTGCCGCCTGCGACGACGCGCGGGGCACTGACGAGCCCTGTGTCGTGCTTCTGGAGGTCGCCCCCGGCGCCTGAACCGGCCCGGCCCGGGGGCATAGGGGGTGTCAATTGGGCGCGGCAAATTGTAACTCTTCCGAAACAGGCGGCGAAGACCTATAACAGATAGTGACGAAGCCCCAGCCAGTCGCCCGGGAGAACGAGAGCCTTGGATTATTCCGCCGCCATCGACGCCGCATTGAACCGACTCCATGAGGAGGGCCGCTACCGGACCTTCATCGATATCGAGCGCCGCTGCGGGCACTTCCCCCGCGCCATATGGCGCACGCCCGAAGGCGCGGAGCGCGACATCGTCGTGTGGTGCGGCAATGATTATCTGGGCATGGGCCAGCACCCGGTCGTGCTCGACGCGATGGAAGAGGCGCTGCGCTGCACCGGGGCGGGCTCGGGCGGCACGCGTAACATCTCGGGCACGACGATCTATCACAAGCGCCTGGAGGCGGAACTCGCCGACCTGCACGGCAAGGAGGCGGCGCTGCTCTTCACCTCGGCATATATCGCCAACGATGCGACGCTGAGCACGCTGCCCAAGCTGTTTCCCGGGCTGATCATCTATTCGGATGCGCTCAACCACGCCTCGATGATCGAGGGCGTGCGCCGCAACGGCGGCGCCAAGCGTATCTTCCGCCACAATGACGTGGCGCATCTGCGCGAGCTTCTCGAAGCGGACGATCCGGCCGCGCCGAAGCTGATCGCCTTCGAATCGGTCTATTCGATGGATGGCGATTTCGGCGTGCTGGCCGAAATCTGCGATCTGGCCGAGGAATTCGGCGCGCTGACCTATCTCGACGAGGTGCATGCCGTGGGCATGTATGGCCCGCGCGGCGCCGGGGTGGCCGCGCGTGACCGGCTCGCCCATCGCATCGACATCATCAACGGCACGCTGGGCAAGGCCTTCGGCGTGCATGGCGGCTATATCGCCGCATCGGCGCGGATGGCGGATGCGATTCGCTCCTACGCGCCCGGTTTCATCTTCACCACCTCGCTGCCGCCCGCGGTGGCGGCCGGGGCGGCTGCCTCGGTGCGCCATCTCAAGGGCGATGACGAACTGCGCGCGCGCCATCAGGAAAACGCTGCGGCGCTGAAGCTGCGGCTCAAGGGGCTGGGGCTGCCGATCATCGATCACGGCTCCCATATCGTACCCGTGCATGTCGGCGATCCGGTGCATTGCAAGCAGATCTCCGACATGCTGTTGGAGAGTTACGGAATCTATGTCCAGCCGATAAATTTCCCCACCGTGCCGCGCGGAACCGAGCGGCTTCGCTTCACGCCGTCACCCGTCCATGACGGCCCGATGACGCAACATCTTGTGTCCGCGCTGGATGAACTCTGGTCACATTGTGCGCTGAATCGTGCCGAGCTTTCGGCCTAGGCCGGTTCCCGGTGCAATTTGACTTGCCTTGTGGTAGCTTTGCTACCATAGGATGAGGTCGCGGACTCGGGACCGCACAGACTGCGGTGAACAGGCGAGCAAAAGGGCAGGTGCATGATCGGGCGAAGGGAACCGCCTTCGACGAGCGAATCGGACAAGCCGCTGAGCTTTGACGATTTCGATTTCCGGCTCGGCGATGTGATGCTCGGTGAGCGTGCGACCATCGGCAAGTCGCTGCTCGACGTGCAGCGCGAACTCAAGATCAAGGCCTCCTATATCGCCGCAATCGAGAATTGCGATGTCGCCGCCTTCGAGACGCCGGGCTTCATCGCGGGCTATGTCCGCTCCTACGCGCGCTATCTCAAGATGGACCCGGAATGGGCGTATCGCCGCTTCTGCGAGGAAGCCGATTTCAGCGTCGTTCACGGAATGGCGGCTTCGACGGTCCGCCGTACATCTGCGGCGGAGAAGCCCGTTCCCCGAAAGTCTGAAATGCGTGATCCGCTGGCCAGCCCCGGTTTCGTGCCACGCCCCGATCCCTGGTATACCCGAATCGAGCCCGGCGCCATCGGGTCGATGGCGGTGCTCGTCGGTCTCATCGCGGCGCTCGGCTATGGCGGTTGGGCGGTTTTGCAGGAAGTGCAGCGCGTGCAGATGTCACCGGTCGACGAGGCGCCGGGCGTGATGGCCAATCTCGACCCCATTGCCGATACCGAGGGACCCGCCGAGCCGGACACGCCGGCATCGGGGGTCTCGGTGCCCTCGGGCGATACGTTTGAGCGGCTCTACCGCCCTCCGGCGCTCGACACGCCGGTGATGGTCGCGCGCGACGGGCCGATCTCGGCGATCGATCCGGGCTCGGTCGGGGCGCTTGCCGATGCCAATAGCGGCGGCGGCCCGGATGCGGGTGAGCGCGACCTCGAGGCCGAGCGGGTCGCGGAGGCCGTCGCGGCGCGCGCGATGAACGCAACGGAACGCGCGGAAACCCCGGTTCAGGTCGTCGAGGCCGGACCGCCCAAGGTCGAGCTTCTCGCCGTCCGCCCCTCCTGGGTGCGGGTGCGCGGAAGCGACGGCACCGTTATCTTCGAGAAGATCCTCGATGCCGGAGAGCGCTACGAGGTTCCGCAAAGCGAAGAGCCACCGACATTGCGTGCGGGCAATTCCGGCTCGGTCTATTTCGTCGTTGATGGGGAAACCTACGGCCCCTCCGCGCCGGGTGCCAATGTCGCCGACAACATCAACCTCTCCGCCGAAGGCTTGCGCGAGTCCTATCAGCTCGCCGATCTCGACAGCGACCCCGAACTCGCGCGCATCGTCAACGTGGCCGAGGCCCCCAACGAATGATTTGCGCCGGTTGCCGCGGCGCGGCGGCAGGGCTATGTCATGTTTGAAGGCCCTGACGAGAGGCAGCGCATGACGCATAATCCCATCCGCCCCTGGCGAAACATCACGCGACGCAAGTCGCGCCGGATCATGGTGGGCAATGTGCCGGTCGGTGGCGATGCGCCGATCTCGGTGCAGACGATGACCAACACCGATGGAACGGATGCTGCCGCCACGCTCGCGCAGATCGAAGCCTGCGCCGAGGCCGGTGCCGATATCGTGCGCGTCTCCGCCCCCGATCAGGACACGACGCGCGCGCTGCGCGAAATCTGCCGCGAGAGTCCGGTTCCGATCGTTGCCGACATCCATTTCCACTACAAGCGCGCCATCGAGGCCGCCGAGGCCGGCGCCGCCTGCCTGCGCATCAATCCCGGCAATATCGGCAGTCAGGAGCGCGTGCGCGAGGTGATCCGCGCCGCCAAGGATCACGGCTGTTCGATCCGCATCGGGGTCAATGCCGGCTCGCTGGAGCGCCATCTGCTGGAGAAATACGCCGAACCCTGCCCCGACGCGATGGTGGAAAGCGGGCTCGACCATATCCGCATCCTGCAGGACAACGATTTCCACGAGTTCAAGATCAGCGTGAAGGCCTCCGACGTGTTTCTCGCCGCGGCCGCCTATCAATCGCTGGCCGAGGCGACGGATGCGCCGATCCATCTGGGCATTACCGAGGCCGGCGGGCTGATGACCGGCACGATCAAGTCGGCGATCGGGATGGGCAATCTGCTCTGGATGGGCATCGGCGACACGCTTCGGGTGAGCCTGTCGGCCGATCCGGTCGAGGAGGTTCGCGTGGGCTACGAGATCCTCAAGTCGCTCGGCCTGCGTCACCGCGGCGTCAACATCATCTCCTGCCCGTCCTGCGCGCGCCAGGGCTTTGATGTGATCAAGACGGTCGAGACGCTGGAGGAGCGGCTCGCCCATATCAAGACGCCGATGAGCCTTTCGATCATCGGCTGCGTGGTCAACGGCCCCGGCGAGGCGCTGATGACCGATGTGGGCTTCACCGGCGGCGGCGCTGGGTCCGGCATGGTCTATCTGGCCGGCAAGCAGAGCCACAAACTCTCCAATGAGGCCATGGTCGATCACATCGTCGAGCAGGTCGAGAAGCGCGCCGCCGAGATCGAGGCCGCGAGCGCGGCCGAGAAGGCCGCCGAGTAGCGGCTCTCACCTGCCAAAGCATGGGTAGAGAGACCGCCTGGCGCTGAGCGCCTCAGCCGTTCTCCGTCTTCGGAGCGGGCGCGGGAAACGGCGTGTCGTCCGACCAATCGAAGGCATTGCGCGCGCTCGCATGGGTGTGCCGCGCGGCCTCTCCCGGCGCGAGGACCGGGCTGACACAGGCATCCGTGGCTTCAAAGCGCGTGCTCCAGTATTGCATGTCGTGCTGCGCGAAAACGGCGGTAATGCGCCGCGTCATCTCGGGCCAGAATTCCTCATCGTTCTGGCGTGCCAGCATCGCCTCATCCGTCAGCCCGAGCCCATCGAGAAGTGCCTTCCAGAACTGCGGCTCGATCGCGCCCACCGCCATGTGCCGGCCATCGGAGGTGGCGTAGCACCGGTAGAAGGGCGCACCGCCATCCAGCAGGTTGGTGCCGCGCTCGTCGCGCCAGCGGTTCATCGCCCGCAAGGTCCAGACGCTGGCCTGAAGCAGAGCCGCGCCATCGACCATTGCGCAATCGACCACCCGCCCCGAACCGGATCGCTGCGCCGCCAGAATCCCGGCAAGCATGCCGAAGGCCAGCATCATGCCTCCGCCGCCGAAATCGCCCACCGCATTGACCGGCGGCACCGGCGGCCCGCCCGCCTGACCATAGGTGAACAGCGCCCCCGACAGCGCGATGTAATTGATGTCATGGCC
>PWLT01000446.1 GCA_003558415.1 Hyphomicrobiales bacterium | reverse complement strand
GTGATGACCTCGAACGGTTGCGCTGAGCGCCACGGCGCACCCTCGGGCGGGTACAGGCGCAGGTCGTAACGCCCTTCGGGCAGCGTGAACAGCGCCGGTGACTCGTCGACCGTCCCGAGCGCGATGCTCGCGCCGCTCGCGCTCCGCGCGACGACCTCCGTACCCATGGCGGCGACCAGCGCGAACTCCCGCTCGCGCGCCAAACGCACGTCCACCTCGCGCGACTCGCCCGGCGCGAGCGACACCGAAAGCTCACTCGGCACACGCCCCGGCGCCTCGATCCGCAATCGATACGTTCCCGCCGGCAGCGTCAACACCCGCACGAAGCCGACCTCGCGACCATCCACCCGCACGTTGAACTGTGGCGCGTCGACGATCAGCGCCAAGGTCGCGGCCTCCGGTTCGAGCCGCACCTCGACACGCTCGATCTGCCCGGCAGCCACGATCACGCGCTGCGCGAACGGTTCGAAGCCTGCTGCTGTGACCTCGAGCGCGTAGATGCCCGGTTCGACGGTGAACTCGCGGGCCGCGCGGCGCACGCCGTCGAGGCGAACGACCGCATCCGACGGGAAGACGTCGACGACGATCGTCGCCTGCCGCCGGGTCAAGGCCACGCGCGTGCGCAGTGTCTCGCCCGCGATGACGTCGAGCGTGATGCGTTCCTCCAGGTATCCATCAGCGCGCACGGCCAGTTCATGCCGGCCTTCGGGTAGGTCGAACGGGCTTTGCACGACCCGCACGCCGACGACGAGTTGGGCCGTGGGCGGGTCGACGTCGATCACGACGCGACCCGTGCTGGGCTGGAGGCGCACGTCGATGGTGGACGTGGTCCCCGCCACGACCTCGACGCGACCCAGGACCGCGTCGAATCCTTCGGCTTCGATGCGGTACTCGTACGTGCCTGGTGGTAGGTCGTCGACCGTTAGGGAGCCCGATCCGACGATTGCGCCGTCGATGGTGATGACCGCTTCGGCGGGTTGCACCTCGAACGCGGCGGCGCCGACGCTTGGGCGTAGGGTGATCTGCAGGCGTCGCACCTCGCCCGGCGAGATGTCGAGCGTCTGCTCGATGGGTTCGAATCCTGGCGCTTGGGCCTCCACCGGGTAGGTGCCCGGTGCCAGCGTGAGCTCGCCGGCTGCTCGTTCCACGCCGTCGATCAGCACGATCGCGTCGGCTGGTGTGATGGCGAGCACCACCGTCGCCTCCAGTGGTGCGAGCTCGACCGTTACGGACGCTTCCGTGCCGGCGAGCACGTCTACCGTGCCTCGCTCGGGCGCATACCCATCCGCTTCAATGAGATACTCGTACGTGCCCGGTGGTAGGTCGTCCACCGTCAGCGAGCCCGATCCGACGATTGCGCCGTCGATGGTGATGACCGCTTCGGCGGGTTGCACCTCGAACTCGGCGGCGCCGACGCTTGGGAGCAGGGCGACCTCGAGCCGCGTGGTCTCGCCGGCCTCCACCACGACCTGCTGCTCAGACGCAACGAAGCCATCTGCGCTCACGAGGACCGGTACGGCGCCGGCGGGAAGCGTGAGCGTGAGGTCGTCGGCGCCGAGGCGACCCAGGAGTCGACCATCGACGAACACCTCGGCGCCAAGCGGCGTGCCAGTCAGCACCAGCAGTCCATCTCGTAGCGGCGGCGCTGGCGCTTCGGTGTCGAGCGACAGGTCGGGGAGCGGTTGGATACTGACGCGGTCCCCAACGGCTGCGCGGTCTTCGCCTTCGAGCTGCACCACGATCAGGCTGGCGTCTTCGAATATCTGGCGGATGCTGAAGGTACCCAAGCGCTGCGGGATGGTTCGCCCAGCGACCTCGCGCTCGCGGTACAGGACGCCGCCCTCGTCGCGGCTCGTCAGCCCGTGGATCTGGCCCACATCGATGTACACGTCGTCGCCGTCGATCGCGAACACGCTACCGCGCAGCGGGTACTGCTCCACCGCGCGCTCCACGAACTGCCGCGCCACCTCCAGGAACGCTTCCGGACCTGTGGCCCGGGCGGTCTCGGCGACGCTCAACTCGCCCGTCCCGACGTCGATGAACTGCGCCGAGACACCGTACGAGTTTGGCGAGAAGACCGTGATGTTGCCGGTGATGATCACGTCCACCCCGGCCAGTTCGCCGAACTCGCGCACCTGCTCGGGGTTGAGGATGCCCTCGTCGGCGAGGGCGAGCTCACCGAGTACGCGATCGAGCTGGCTGCGCGTCAGCACCACGAAGCGCCTCGATTGCACCAGCGGCGTCTCGAACTCGGTCGCCATCGCACGCCCTAGGCGCTCGGGTTGGCTGATCGTGCCCGTCAGGTCGTTCACGTCGAAGTCGAGGACCGCGACCCTGAAGCGCACGAGGTCATCCGGTTGCGCCGTCGCCGAACCCACACCCAGCAGGCATAGCAGGGCCAGCACGAGGATCGAACGCACGTGCGAGGTTCGCACGCCGTCACCGTCTGGCCGCATCCTCGGTCTCGTTCCTCGCATCGACGTCACACCCCTCGTGTCATGGACGAACCGTTGCCACTGTCATGGACGCACCGTCACCACCAGGCGCTGCGCATCGAGGAACGTCACCTGCAGCGGCACGCCGTCGTGTGCCAGGAGTCGCACGGCGAGGTCGTCGGTGGTGGCGCTGCCCTGGACGTCGAACGTGGCGCGTCCGTCCCCGAAGCTTCGCTGCTGCAGCGACAGGACGCCGCGGACGCCTGACAACGCGTCGCGCAGCGCCAGCGCGGCCTCGAAGTCGTCGATGCCCTCGACCACCACCTGCACGCTGCGTTGCGTTCCTTCGCCGCCCAACGTGGTGTTGAGGACGCTGATGGTTGCGAGCGTGAGCGGTGTCAGCAACGCCTCGGTGGCGCCGGCGGCAGCTTCGCGTCGGGCGATGTCCTCCGACACGCTGGCGCGCGTGAGGTTCGCCGTGCGGCTGGCGATGATCTGGCTGGTGCGGGTCAGGATCGCCTGCACCGATACGTCGGCCCGCACGGAGCTGATGCTGCTGGTCGCGGTGGGGCGAGCGCCCACGGCCTCGGTGCGCACCGTCGCGCGAATCACCAGATCGGCGTCGACCGTGCGCGCCAGCCGCGCCGATTCGGCGACGGATACCTCCGCCGCGAGGCCGTGCAGCACGCCGAGCTGTTCTGCGCTCACGACCAGGAACTGTCGCTCGACCAGATGATCGGTCAGCGCCTGCGTCACAGGCGCCTCGACCGAGCGGTCGCCGTCGGCCAGCGCCAGGACCAGCACGCGTGGGTTGCCGAGGGTCAAGCGCAGCAGGGCACCGAACCCCTCGAGGTCGTCGATCATCACCTCGGTGTCGACGAGCGCTTCGACGGTCACGCGGTAGAGGTCCGCGTCGCGCGCCTCACGCAGCACCCGGTACTCGCGGACGAAACCCTCGGAGCGACCCATCACGCGATCCTCGACCACCTGGAAGTCGACCATCAGGGTTCGCCCCTGCACGCTCACGCCCAACGCCTGCTCTACCGCCAGGCGAAGCGCATCGCGGATCGCTTCGTCGCGCGCGGCCGCCACGTCGCCAATGACGGCGCCCACGCCATCGACGGTGACGACCCGCGCTGACTCGGCGGTCGCCACCGCCCATGACGCCATCACGAGCACGGCGACCCCGAACGCTCGCACACGCCGCGTGACGATCGATCCGATCACGTCACTCGGTCCCTATCACGATCAGGCGACCCGCGCTCAGTTCATGATGAGCAGTGCGCGACCATCCTGGAAGTAGTTCTGAATGCGCAAGTAGCGCGCCAGAAGCTCCCCGTCAGCGTCACTGATCACCAGGTCGATGCGGTTGTCGGCCAGGTCAACGACGCGAATGACCATCGGGTCGTCCGCCACGCGCGGATCGAGGCTGACCTCCTCGACCGGCGAGCCGAGACCACCGGGCAACGCGGTGACGTAAAAGCCGCGCCCCGAGGCCGCGACCTCCACGCCGCTTCGCGTATGGATACGGAACGACAACGACGGCACCGCGTTCAAATCGCGAACGTCCAGCACCAACCCCGTCGGCGCGTCACCCGCATCGGGTGGATCAATGACGATGGCTGGCAGCACGATGCGCTGCGCTGCGGAGAGCGGGATCGCCATCCTGACCGTGTAGATTTCGAGTTCGTCGTCCCACTCCTCGGAGACGATGATCGCGCCCTGCACCACGCCCTCGACCTGCGTACGCACCACGTCCTGCGCCATCAGGTTGATCATCGTCGCATCCGACGTGACGTGCACCTGCGAGAGTGTCTCGAGGAGGTTGCGCTGCGCATCGAGGATCGCACCACGCCGCGCCATCAAGCGCTTCTGCCCATCATGCTCGACGTTACTCGGTGGCACCGCCTGACCCGTCGAGTGCAACTCACCATCATCCCAGTTGATCGTCGCCTCTTGACCCGTCGGCAGCGTTATCGTCTGCTCGAACGCGACGCCGATCGCCAGCGACGCAGCGACCAGGATCGCCGCAGCGCACAACGCATACCGAGCAAGTACAGACCCGTTCCTCATGCTTCGAACCTCCCTCACGTGCGGCTCCCGGCAACGGCCGGTCACCATGACGACGTCTCCAGGCGAATGTCCACCACGCGTGCAACCAAGTACACGTAGACCACGTTGGGTCCCTGCTCCTCGGCAACCACGCGCATCTTGTCGATGGTGGCGGCGAGTGGCCCGTGGCCCCGTCCGTGCAGCGTCGCGTAGGCGCGCACCAGCGTCTCCTGCGCGTTGATCACCGCCGCTCGTCGCGCCAACGGAACGCTCGCACCGCGCACGTCCGCGACCCCGAGCGCCAGCACCAGACCGTGATCGGGATACCACCAGGCTACGGGCGTTTCGGCCCCAGGCACGGCGATTACCTGGTACTCGTGTTGACCATGGGCCACGCCTGCGGCGAACCAGGCCACGCACACGATCGCAACGAGCGCCCGAAGCGCGACAGCCCGCGGCCACGGCGCGGCGCATCGCGCCGTGCGCCCAGGGGCACACCGTGGTGAGGCGGCTCCGGGCGGTGCGATGCAGGGTGTCATGCTGGTAGCGCCTCCTCCGGGCTTTCGAGCGTCAACAATCGGAAACGCCTGCATGATACACGAACCCATTGCGCGGGCTTGGGGCATGTGACGCAAGGGAAAGCGCCCGGCAGGCGAAGGGCCGACAGCGTGAGCGCAGGACGGGGCGGCGTTGGCCCCGGCATATGACCAAGATCGCGCTCGCATTGCGCGAAGCGCCGTGTGTGAGTGCTATGCCGGCGAGTTCTCACTCGTTCTCGTCCCAATCACCGCACGTGTCCCACACGGGACGCGGCAGCGTCCAGGAGGTAGCGCCTCTATCGAAGTGTTCGGGGTGGTGGGGGTTGTTCACAACGCACCAGCCGGACAGGTCGCGGTTGAACGAGGTCGCAGTGTTGAACATCGCGCTCACGTCCGTGAGGTTGCTGGTGTTCCAGGTGTCCAGGGGTTGGTCGAAGGCACTCGCAGCAGCGAACACACAGCTCATCGGGGGTGCCTCACACTCAACTGGCGAAACGTGAGCGTATAAATCCGTTCTGACCCTTGGCGGCGGCGCATCGCGGCAACGTGCTCCTCTTGGCGCAACGCGACGCCCTTCCGGTCGAAGCGCCTGGCCGGCGCGAACGTCCGGTCTGCCGCGCACCGTGCGTTCAGCCCGCTGCGTACGATTCCAGGACTCCCAGCACCGTCAGTTCGTTGGTGTAACGCTTGCTCGGGTTTTGATGGTGTAGTGGAGGGTGAGGTTGGTGCCGGGGTAGGTGGTCTTGGTGGCGTTGAGTTCGTTGCATAGGGAAGCGATCGCGCGGGTTCTGCGTGGGCT
>PWLT01000185.1 GCA_003558415.1 Hyphomicrobiales bacterium | reverse complement strand
TCTCTCCGGCACGCAGTATTGACGGCGCGCCGGGCGTCTGGAAAGGGGAAATCCGGAAGGGGCAGGATATGCACAACAAAACGCTTCTCGCCGCCGGGCTCATCACGCTGGCGATGGCCGATATCGCGCTGATCGACAACTGGGTGCGCTTCCTCACACCCGAGATCGGGCTGTGGCAGTTCCATTTCATGCGCTCGGCGCTTGTCTGCGCGATCCTCGCCGCGATAGCGCTGGCGATGGGCTGGCGGCTGCGGCCCCACAGCTTTGCCGCCGTCGCCTGGCGCAGCGCGCTGGCCTCGCTGGGAATGGTGCTCTATTTCGGCGCGCTGTCGCTGATGACGATCAGCCAGGCAGGCGCGGGGCTGTTTACCGCGCCGATCTTCGTGCTGGTGATCTCGGTGCTGTTTTTCGGTGTGCGCGTGGGGGTGGTGCGCATGATCGCCGTGGGGATCGGTTTCGCGGGGGTGATGGTGCTGCTGCGCCCGTGGGGCGATGCGATGGCGATCAGTGCCTCGGTGCTGGCGGTGTCGGCGGGGTTCTTCCATGCCTTCGGCGCGGTGCTCACCCGCCAGTGGTGCGCGCGCGAGGGCACCGCGGCGCTCAATTTCGGCTATTTCTTCGCCATGGGAAGCTGGGGGCTGCTGGGGATCCTCGCGCTTGCCCTTCTGCCAGTCACGGCACCGCCCGGCCCCGAGGGCTGGTTCACGCGCGGCTGGGTGGTGCCCTCGGCCTCGGCGCTGTTCTGGACCGGGCTTCAGGGTCTGGGCGGGATGGTCGCCATCGGCCTGCTGATCCGCGGCTACCAGTTGGCCGAAGCCTCGCGCATTACGGTGTTCGAATACGCCTTCCTGCCCTTCGCCGCCTTCTGGGCCTGGCTGCTGTTTGCCGAACTGCCGGATCTCGCGACCGTGCTGGGCACGGTGCTGATCGTCGCCGGGGGGCTCTTGATCGTGATCCGGGGCGGCGACCGCCCGCCCGCTGATCCGGGCGCCGAGATGCCGCCCACCCCGTCCGATCCCGAGCGGCAGGAAGTTGCGCGATGATCATCTCGCGCGGGCGCGGCTATATCTTCGTGCATATCCCCAAGACCGGGGGCACGGCGCTCGCGCTGGCGCTGGAGGAAAAGGCGAAGGCCGATGACATCCTTATCGGCGACACACCGAAAGCGCGCCGCCGGCGCCGGCGCCTGAAAGGGGTGGAGAGCGCAGGGCGGTTGTGGAAACACTCGACACTGGCCGATATCGAGGGGCTCGTCGGGCGCGCGGAGTTTGCGGATTTCTTCATCTTCACCCTTGTGCGCAACCCCTGGGACCGGCTGGTGAGCTATTACCACTGGCTGCGCGAGCAGCGCTTCGACCACCCGGCCGTGCATCTTGCGCGGGATTTTGGTTTTTCCGATTTCCTGCACCATCCGCAGACCGTCGAGTCGCTGCGCGCCAATCCCTATTCCAGCTATCTGCGCGACGGGGCGGGGCGGGAGCATTGCGATCTGTGGCTGCGCCTGGAGACGATCGAGGCGGATGCGCAGCGGCTCGCTGGGCATCTTGGGCTGCGTCTGCCGCCGCTTGCCCGGGTCAACAGCTCGGAGCGGGCGCGCGATTATCGCGGCTACTATGATGCGGCGGACGCGGCGCATGTCGCGCGCCTATGCGCCGAGGAGATCGCGCGCTTCGGCTACAGCTTCGAGTGATTCACCCAGCATGCGGGTGCCGTCACACGACACGAAAACTCCCCCAAATTGCCGAATCGCGGCGCGGGGAGGCCCCTATTGCGCCGCAATCATTAACGGTAATGGAGGCGATTTGTCAGTGAGAGGGTATTGCGATGATCTTGAACTTCCTGAACGCACTGAATCGAAATGCGACGACGCCGCGCAATGGCGCCGGTGACCTTGTTCCGCGTATTGCGCGACATCCCTATGGTGATCGCGGCGGGCTTGTCGGGGCAGGCATTATTGCCGGCACATTCATCGCCTGCGAACATGGGTGGCGCCCGGCGGAGGCCCTCATGGTGGGCGACCGGGTCCATACATTTGACAGCGGGCTGCAACCGGTCGTCGAGCTGCGCCGCAGCACCTTGTGGACCGAGGACACCACGCAGGACCCGGCGCTACAGCACTATCTCGTCCCGCGCCACGCGCTGGGCAACCTCGCGCCGATGCGCCTGCTGCCCGAGCAGACGGTTCTTGTGGAATCCGACAGCGCCGAGGCGCTCCATGACGATCCCTTCGCGCTCGTGCCGGTCTCGGCGCTGGAGGGGTATCGCGGGATCACCCGCGTCGTGCCTCAGCAGCCGACCGAAATCATCTCCATCGGCTTTGCCGAGGAGGAGATCGTCTATGCGAATGGCTCGGCACTGGTCCATTGCGCGTGCCTTGGGAAGGAAACGGCGACCCCCGAGGAGATGATGCTCAGCGGCGGCCACAACGTCTATCCCAAGCTCTCGGCGGCCGCGCTGGCGCAGCTTGTCGTCTTCCTGCACCGCGAAGAGGCAGGGCCCCCCGCCCTGCAGGATCAGGCCGCCCGGTCCGTCGCTGCGGAATAAAAGCGCGCGCTGTTCTCGGCCATCCGGCGCAGCAGTTCCGGCGCCGCGAAGCGGGCGCCGTGGCGGGATTCGAGCGCCGCGCAAATCTCCACCGCGCGGGCCGCGCCGATCATGTCGAGCCAAGAGAACGGGCCGCCCGACCAGGGCGCGAAGCCCCAGCCGAGGATCGCGCCCACATCGCCCTCGCGGATATCGGTGAGCACCCCGGATTCCTGGGCGCGCACGGCCTCGAGCACCTGCGCCATCATCAGCCGGTGCTGAACCTCGTCAAGATCGGGCTGCGGATCGGCGGGCGGGTATTGCGCCGCAAGCCCGTCCCAAAGCCCGAGGCGCTTGCCGCCCTCGTCATAGCTGTAGAAACCCGCGCCGGCCTTGCGGCCCAGCCGGCCCTGATCGGCCATCCAGAAGAGCACCTCATCGACCGCTCCGTCGGGATAATCATCACCCATCGCGGCGCGGGTGGCCTTGGCGATCCTCACGCCCAGTTCAATGGATGTCTCGTCCACCAGTTGCAGCGGCCCGAGCGGAAAGCCCAGCAGCTTGGCCGCGTTCTCGACCAGCGCGGGAGTCACGCCCTCGCCCACCATGCGCATCCCCTCATTGAGATAGGGGATGATGCAGCGATTGGCGTAGAAGAAACGCGCATCATTGACCACGATCGGGGTCTTGCGGATCTGGCGCACGAAATCGAGCGCCCTTGCCACCGCGCGATCCCCGGTCGCCTTGCCCCTGATGATCTCGACCAGCAGCATCTTGTCGACGGGGCTGAAGAAATGGATGCCGATGAAATCCTCGGGCCGCGGGCTGGCCTGCGCCAGATCGGTGATCGGCAGGGTGGAGGTGTTGGTGGCGAATATGCAGGCCTCGCCCACCTGCGCCATGGCCCTTTGCGTGACCTCGGCCTTGACCTTGGGATCCTCGAACACCGCCTCGACGATCAGATCGCAGCCCTTGAGCGCGGCGTAATCCGTGGTCGGCGTGATGCGCGCGAGCATGGCGGCCTTCTGGTCCTCGCTCACGCGGCCGCGCTTGAGCCCCTTGTCGAGCAGCGCCTCGGAATGCGCCTTGCCTTTCTCGGCATTGGCCTGATCGGCGTCGATGAGCACCACCTCGATGCCCGCATTCGCGGCCACATGGGCGATGCCCGCCCCCATCATGCCCGCGCCCAGAACGCCGAGCTTCGCGACCTTCTGGTCGGGCGCGTCGGGGCGGTTCGCGCCCTTCTCCAACGCCTCCTTGTTGAGAAAGAGCGAGCGGATCATCGCCCCCGAACTCGGGTCGAGCATGATATGGGTGAACCAGCGCGCCTCGATCTTCAGCGCCGTGTCGAAGGGCACCAACGCCCCCTCATAGACCGCGCTGAGGAGCGCCTTGGCGGCGGGGTAGACGCCCATCGTCTGGCCGTTCACCATGGCCGAGGCGCCCACGAAGGTCAGGAACCCCTCATGCGTGTAGGGGGCGCCGCCGGGCATCTTCCAGCCCTTCGCGTCCCAGGGTTTGACGATATCGGCGTCCTTGGCCGAGAGCACCCATTCCTTGGCGCGCGCCAGCAGATCGTCGGGCGCGACCACCTCATCGATCACCCCGGCCGATTTCGCCTTCTTCGGGGCGAGCATCCTGCCCTCCAGCAGCACCGGCGCGGCGGCCATGGCGCCGAGCTTGCGCGACAGCCGTGTGGTGCCGCCCGCGCCGGGGAAGATGCCGACCTTGATTTCCGGCAGGCCGATGCGCGCGCGGTCATTGTCGGCGGCGAAGATGCGGTGACAGGCCAGCGGAATCTCCAGCCCGATCCCCGCGGCGGTGCCGGGCAGGGCTGCGGCGATGGGCTTGCCGCCCTTGTTGCGATCATCCATGCCCGCGCGCTCGATCTTGCGCAGGATGGCATGGATGCGCATGAGCCCCTCGAAGAGCCCGCGCGCGGGGTCGTCGCCGGCCTCATCCTTCATCCGCGCGAGCACGCCCAGATCCATCCCCGCGGCGAAATCCTTCTTGCCGCTGGTGATGACGATCCCCTTGACCGCATCGTCGGCGAGCGCGGTATCGATGTGCTTGTCGAGTTCGGAAAACCCCTCGAGCGACATCACGTTCATCGACCGATCGGCCATGTCCCATGTGATGGTGGCGACGCCGTCGGAATCCGTGGCATAGTGAAAGTCAGCCATCTCGCGCCTCCTCATATCCGCTCAATGATCGTGGCCGCGCCCATGCCCGAGGCCACGCACAGCGTGGCAAGCCCGGTGCCCTTGCCGGTGCGCTCCATCTCGTCGAGCAGCGTGCCCAGGATGATCGCGCCGGTCGCGCCCAGAGGGTGGCCCATGGCGATTGCGCCGCCATTCACGTTTACCCGGTCATGGTCCACGCCGAATGCCTGGCAAAAGCGCAGAACGACCGAGGAGAACGCCTCGTTCACCTCGAAAAGCTCGATATCACCGATCTCCATGCCCGCCGCCGCGAGCACCTTCTGCGTGGCGGGCACCGGGCCGGTGAGCATGATCGTGGGGTCGGTGCCCACCCGCGCGGTGGCGCGGATACGCGCGCGCGGTGTCAGGCCGTATTGTTCGCCGAACTCCTTGCTTCCCACCAGCACGCCGGCGGCACCATCGACGATGCCGCTGGAATTGCCGGCATGGTGGATATGCTCGATCCGCCCGAGATGCGGATATTTCATGATCGCCACCTTGTCGAAGCCGGGCATGACCTCGCCCTGCTCCTTGAAGGCGGGCTTGAGCGCGCCGAGCGACTGCATGTCCGTCTCCGGACGCATATGCTCGTCGCGATCAAGGATCGGCAGGCCGTTGACGTCGCGCACGGTGATGACGGAGCCTTTGAAGCGCCCCTCCTCCCACGCGCGCGCGGCGCGGCGCTGCGATTCGACCCCCAGCGCATCGGCATCATCGCGCGAGAATCCGTATTCAGTGGCGATGATGTCGGCGGCGATGCCCTGGGGGACAAAGTATTTCTCCATTGCCACTGTCGGATCGACCGCCACCGCCGCGCCGTCCGAACTCATCGGGACGCGGCCCATCATCTCCACCCCGCCCGCGACATAGGCCGCGCCCACGCCGGCGCGGACCTGATGCGCGGCAAGGTTCACCGCCTCCAGCCCGCTGGCGCAGAAGCGATTGATCGACAGCCCCGGCACACGCTCGTCGAACTGCGAGGCCATCACCGCGGTGCGCGCAAGGCAGCCGCCCTGCTCGCCGACCTGTGTGGCGTTGCCCCAGATCACGTCCTCGATCGCCGTCGTGTCGAGCGCGTTGCGCTCCTTGAGCGCGTCGAGCACCTGCGCCGAGA
>PWLT01000467.1 GCA_003558415.1 Hyphomicrobiales bacterium | reverse complement strand
TGGAGCGCACCGATGCCATTCAACGTCAGATGCTGGATGCCGCCGCCCGTCGCCCTCGCAGCCGCGACGATCTTCTTGACCGGCTGCGCGGGGGTGGGTTCTGACGCTCTGCCTGGCGCCTGCCCGCCGGTTGTGGAGTACAGCCGAGCCGAGCAGGCCCGCGTGGCGGATGAGGTCGCGGCGCTGCCGGAGGATACGCTGATCGTTGGCTGGCTTGCCGATTATGCCGTCCTGCGCGACCAGGCGCGGTCATGCACAAGAAGGTAGCCTGGAACCCTTGTTCGAAATCGTGGCGCGATTGCGGGCATCCGGCTATTCTCGCCTGATGAACATGGACGACGAAAAACGTGTTGCGGCAAGGCTGGCCAGGATCATGGCCATGCTCTGCATCCGCAACACGCGGTTGGAGACGCTGCATTCCGGACTGACCCCTGTCACCCGGACCGGCGACTACTCCGATGTCTTTGTCCACGATGCCGATGGTCGGCGCATTCCCTGGACCGAAGTCTCCCGCATCGATGAGCAAGAGATGCGCGAGTTGATGCAGGAGATCGTCAACCGCCTCTACACCTTCCATCTCAAGGCAGATGACCCCAAGCTGCAGGCGACTATCGAACGTTGGATGGGCGCCGCGACGAGATGGGACGAGCCGGAAATCGATCCGAGGATGATCAGTCGTGGCTCGGAGTAACGCATCGACGGACGGACCACGAATTACGCGCGATTAGGCCGGCCCTCGGGCGAATCCCTTGCATCGCCCTCGCTCGCACAGCTTCGACATTCAACTGGACTACGCGCGCCGGTCACGCCTCATGTCGATGCGATATCTCTCCTGGAGCCGACCCCAATGGCGCCGAAACACCCCGAGATCACCGTCACGCTGACCGGCCATGATGGCAACGCCTTTGCAGTTCTCGGACGCTGTCGCGAGGCCGCTGCGGAAGCCGGCCTCACCGACGACGAGATCGCCGCCTTCATGGACGAGGCGATGGCGGACGATTACGATCATCTGCTGCAAACCGCCATGCGCTGGTTCGAGATCAGGTGATCCGGGCCGATCCGCTTCAAGCACCATCCAGCGTCCCCCGGACCGCTGCGCACTCCGCCTGCCACGCCGCGCGATGCTGCCGGGGATCCTCCGGAAACCGGCCCAGCTCCACCGCGAGATCGAAGAAGCCTCGTCGCGGCATGTCGCCTGCGCGGCTGATTACCAGCGTTGCGATCATCGGGCGGCCTGCGGCAACATCCTCGCGCATTGTGTGCTCGAGGGCGGCTGCAACGCGCTGGATCGTGCCGGTCGGCTGCAGGCCGAGTTCGCTGGCCAGAGCCTGATAGGTGATGAACGGGTCTGCCGGATTACGCCGGGCAAGGATTTCGCGGATGCGTGCGGCAAGAACGGTGTCGGTCATGTGCTCACACTCACCTACTCGACATAGACGACAAGCACAGAATGATCATTCCAGTAGGGGCCGCTCATCGGAGTGTCGGGTTGAACTTTTCGGCATTGAGCGCCGAGATGTGCCGGCATCTCGGCGGCACAGACAGCCCCCAAACATCCCCATCATTCACATCAACGCCAAGGACAGGCAGTTTCCTCGGAAAGATGGCGCGGAGGTTTTCCGCGTCCGCGCCGCAGCGCGAGCAAGTAAGATCGACCACGATCCTCAGTTTTCCATTGAGGTAGCGTTCGGCGAGGGCATAGTTGTCCAAGGACAACCTATTGTTCCCACGCTCAATCAATTCGCCCATTTTACCGAGGCATCTTGCGCCTGCTTTGTTAGGAATACAATCGCCACAAAAAAGGGGGCTGTCACATCATCCATGCCGACCCGGGTCCCCGCCTTGCCGAGACAGCTTGGCCCATCTTTCGTTGGCCGCGGCTCGCATCCAGTTGATGGAGATCAAGGCGTCCCCTGTCGACCCGTGAAACTCTTGAACGCAACGATCACGCGGCGATCCAACCCCGTCCGAGCCGCTGCCGGCCGAGAACAAGCGAGGGCCCAATGAGCACCGAAATCAAGAACATCTTCGTCGTCGGACTCGATCCCTTCAACCTTCAATTGCTCCGCAGCGTGCGCAATGCCGATAACTATGCCTTTCACGGGCTGCTCGACTACGACGAGATTGCAGGAGCACGCAGTTTCGACATGGAGGCGCTGCTGGAAAAGGCACGCGGTATCCTGCGGGCATTTGACGGCGAGGTGCACGCCATCGTCGGCTACTGGGACTTCCCGACCGTACTGATGATGCCGATCTTGCGCACCGAGTTCGGTCTGCGCGGCCCGAGCCTGGAAAGCGTTCTGATGTGCGAGCACAAATATCTTGCCCGCCTGGAGCAGAAACGTGTCGTTCCTAATCAGGTACCCGGCTTCGAACTGGTCGATCCTTTCGACGCGGCGGTGGAGGACGGCGTCGGCCTCGACTATCCCTACTGGGTCAAGCCGGTGAAGGCGCATTCCTCGCTGCTGGGCTTTCGCATCGACAAGCTGGATGACCTGCGTCGGGCACTGCCGAAAATCAGGGAGGGTATCGACCGTTTCGCAGATCCGCTGGATGTCATCATGGGCTACGCGAACTTCCCCGAAGACATGGCGCGCATCCATGGCGCCCATTGCATCGCCGAAGAGATCATCTCCAGGGGGCATCAATGTACGCTCGAGGGATATGTCTTTGAGGGCGATGTGGAGGTTTACGGCATCGTCGATTCGCATCGCGGACCCAACGAGGCGAGCCTCGAGCGGTACGAATATCCCTCGCACCTGCCCGAGCCGATCAAGGAGCGCATGCGCGAGTCTGCGCGCCTGATCCTCAAGGATACCGGTTTAGACGATAGCCCGTTCAACATGGAGTTCTACTATCACGAGGGGGACGACAGCCTGTCCCTGCTCGAAATCAATGCCCGCATCTCGAAATCGCACAGCCCGATCTTCGACAAGGTCGAGGGCGTACCGCACAAGGAGGTGATGATCGACGTGGCGCTGGGCCGGCGCCCGGATTATCCCGCCCGGCGCGGCCGGTTCAATTACGCAGCCAAGTTTATGCCGCGCCTCTATGGCCAACATGACGAGGCGGTCGTCACGCATGCGCCGAGCAACGACGAGATCCACGTCATTGCCAAACGCTTCCCCGGCACCGATATCAACCTGCATCTGCGTGAGGGCATGCGCTTGGGCGAGATGTCGGCCGACCACCGAGATTCCTACAGCTACGAGCTGGCCGACATCTTCATGGGGGCCAACCGCCGCGAGGACCTGGACAGCGATTTTGCCGCGCTCATGGAGGCGCTCGACATTCGCATCGACGGTGAAAGAATGGGGCCGCAATGACCGACAAGCTGCAGATCAGAAACGATTTCCCCTATCGTGTGCGGCATGAGGAAAACATCTGGATCACGATGCGCGACGGCACCAGGCTGGCCGCGCGGCTCTGGCTTCCCGAGGACGCAACCGACACCCCCGTGCCCGCGATCCTGGAATACATCCCCTATCGCAAGCGCGACATGACGCGCCATCGCGATTCGCTGATGCACCCCTATGTGGCCGGGCATGGCTATGCCTGCCTGCGGGTCGACATTCGCGGCAGCGGCGATTCCGAGGGGGTGCTCACCGACGAATACACCGCCCAGGAGTTGCAGGACGGCTGCGACATCATCGAGTGGATTGCCGCGCAGCCCTGGTGCAGCGGAAAGGTCGGCATGATCGGCATTTCCTGGGGCGGCTTCAACGGCTTGCAGATCGCGGCCCTGCAGCCGCCGGCGCTGGGCGCGGTGATCAGCCTGAGCTCAACCGATGACCGCTATGCCGACGACATTCACCATATGGGCGGCTGCCTGCTGGGCGACAATCTGTCCTGGGCGTCGGTGATGTTCTCCTACAATTCCTTGCCACCGGATCCGGAGATCGTCGGCGATCGCTGGCGCGAGATGTGGCACCAGCGGCTCGAGGGGAGTGGCTTGTGGCTGGAGAAATGGCTGCGCCACCAGCGTCGCGACAGCTATTGGCGACACGGCTCCATTGCCGAGGATTATTCGGCCGTGAAATGCCCGGTCATGGCTGTGAGCGGCTGGGCCGATGGCTACTCCAACGCCGTGTTCCGCCTGATGGCGAACCTGCAGGTGCCGCGTATGGGGCTGATCGGCCCGTGGAGCCACAAATACCCCCATATCGCAGAGCCCGGCCCAGCCATCGGCTTCCTTCAGGAGGCAGTGCGCTGGTGGGATCACTGGCTTAAGGGTATCGACCGCGGCGTAGGCGACGACCCGATGCTGCGGGTGTGGATGCAGGATTCGGTGCCGCCGACCACCAGCTACCGCCACCGCCCGGGGCGCTGGGTTGGGGAGCCCTCCTGGCCCTCGGCCAATGTCACGACGCAACGGATGGCACTGGGGCGCCGGCGCATCCTTCCGGCCGGCGCGAAGGGCGAGGATGTCGAGCTGCGCATCCGCTCGCCGCTGACGGTGGGGCTCTTCGCCGGCAAGTGGTGCTCCTACGCCGCAGGGCCGGATCTGGCCCATGACCAGCGCGAGGAGGATGGCGGCGCGCTCGTCTTCGACAGCGATCTCCTAAGCGAGCCGCTGGAGATCCTCGGTGCGCCCGAGGTCGAGCTGGAGCTTTCCGCCGATCAGCCCTTGGGCATGGTCGCCGTGCGGCTGTCGGACATCGCCGAGGACGACAAGATCACCCGTGTCACCTACGGGATGCTCAACCTCACCCACCACAATTCGCAACAGCACCCCGAACACCTTGTTCCGGGCGAGCGCTACCGGATCCGTGTCCCGCTCAACGGCGCGGCGCACAGCTTCCCCAGGGGGCACGCGTTGCGCATCGCGATCTCGACCTCCTACTGGCCGCTGGCCTGGGTGCCGCCGGCACCGGTGACTCTGATGATCCATACAGCCGGCAGTTTCCTGGAGCTTCCGGTGCGCACACCGCGAGCCGAAGATGCACAACTGCGTGCCTTCGGCCCGCCCGAGGCCACCGCGCCGGCGCCGCGCCGGCAACTGGAACCGGGCAAGCATAACTGGTTCGTCCATCGCGACCTTGCCTCCGATGTCTCGACGCTGGAGGTCATCAACGACAACGGAACCGTTCATCTGGAGGATATCGACCTGGAGGTCACAAACCGCGCGCTGGAGTGGTACAGCACCCGCGCCGACGATTTCCTCTCGGATCGGGGCGAGACCCGGCTGGTGCGCAGCCTGCGGCGCGGCGACTGGTCGATCCGCACCGAAGCGCATACGGTGCTGGCCTCATCCGAGACGGAGTTCCACATCACCGCCGACCTCGATGCCCATGAAGGCGACAAGCGGGTGTTCTGCCGCAGTTGGGATATCACCATCCCCCGCGATTTCGTCTGATCCCGGGAGGCCGGGGTCCGTCAGGCCGCAGGGGCCGGCGCAGGAAGCGCGAGACGGGTCGGACGTCTCCGGGGTGAGGTGCCGGACATCCTCGAAGGGCGCGCGGGTAGCGCCACGCGACGTGGACATGCTTCGCTGGCTGTTCATCGCGCTGGCGCTGGTCGGAATCGGCGTCGCTGTCTGGAAGAAGGGCCTGCGCTGATGTGGGCAAGCCTCATGGCCGGGCTCCTGGCCCAGCCTTGGGCGCGGCGAGCGGCGGGTTTCACCCTCGCCGTGCTGACGATCACCCTCTTCATCCTCAACCTCCGCCGTTTGGGTGAGCGCGCTGGCCGCGCCGCCGAACGGCTGAAAACCCTGGAGCAGACCGATGCCATCCACCGCCAGATGCTGGATGCGGCCGCGAGCCGCCCTCGCAATCGCGATGATCTTCTTGACCGGCTGCGAGGGGGTGAGTTCTGACGCCCCGCCCAGCGCCCCCAAGTTCATCAG
>PWLT01000200.1 GCA_003558415.1 Hyphomicrobiales bacterium | reverse complement strand
CCGATCACCGGAGTGGTGCCCGATCCGTCGGAGTTTTCGGGCGGCAAGGTCGAGGCGGCACGTCGCAGCCTGGAATACATGGGGCTCACACCCGGCACACGGCTGCAGGATATCGAGATCGACACGGTATTCCTGGGCTCCTGCACGAATGGCCGGATCGAGGATCTGCGCGCCGCCGCCGCGGTGCTCAAGGGCCGCAAGATCAAGGAGGGCATCCGCGCGATGGTCGTCCCCGGCTCGGGGCTGGTGCGCGCCCAGGCCGAGGAGGAAGGGCTGGCCGAGATCTTCATCGAGGCGGGCTTCGAGTGGCGCCTCGCCGGGTGTTCGATGTGCCTGGCGATGAACCCCGACCAGCTTGCCCCTGGCGAGCGCTGCGCGGCGACCTCGAACCGCAATTTCGAGGGCCGTCAGGGCCGCGGCGGGCGCACCCATCTGATGAGCCCGGCCATGGCCGCGGCGGCCGCAGTTACGGGGCGGCTGACCGATGTGCGCGAGCTGGTGTGAGGAGGCACGATAATGGAAAAATTCACCAAGCTGACCGGCATCGCCGCGCCGCTGCCGATGGTCAATGTCGATACCGACATGATCATCCCCAAGCAGTTCCTGAAGACGATCAAGCGCACGGGGCTGGGCAAGAACCTCTTTGACGAGATGCGCTATGACGAGAAGGGCAACGAGATCCCCGATTTCGTGCTCAACCAGCCCGCCTATCGCGACGCGGAGATCCTGATCGCCGGCGAGAATTTCGGCTGCGGCTCCTCGCGCGAGCACGCGCCCTGGGCGATGCTCGATTTCGGCATCCGCTGCGTGATCGCGCCCAGCTTCGCCGATATCTTCTACAACAACTGCTTCAAGAACGGCATCCTGCCCATCGCCCTGCCGCAGGAACAGGTGGACCTGCTCACCGAGGAGGCCGGCAAGGGCGCCAATGCGCGCCTCGCCGTCGATCTCGAAGCCCAGACCATCACCACCTCCGAAGGCACCGAGATCGCCTTCGAGATCGACCCGTTCCGCAAGCACTGCCTGCTCAACGGCCTCGACGATATCGCCCTGACGCTGGAAAAGGCCCCGGCGATCGAAGCCTATGAGACGAAAATGGCGGTGCAGCGCCCCTGGGTGTGAGCGCCGGTCGCGCCGGCCGCATTGTGGTTCGGCAAAGTGTGGCCACAAGATATCGGGCCGCCCCGTGGGCGGCCCGTTTCTTTTTCCCCAAGATGATGCAAAGCGGTGACAGTTTCGCGCAATATGCCTGCGGGAGATTCCCCAGCACGGTCAATTTGTTGCAAGGCAAAGTGAAACTGGGCAGGATTACGGCAAATGTAAGGCGGATCGCCGGGAAACGGCGGCGCAGGCAGACGGCAAGGGCGCGGCACGCGATCGCGCCGGGTGTTTCGGGGTGAGAGTGCAGTGATCTCGCAGGTATTCGGCGCGGTGGTGCGCGCATTCCTCATGGCATTGCTGGTGATAACGCCAGCGATGCTGCTGCCGGGTGTGGGCGGGGATACGGCACAGGTGATGCTGCTCTTCGCGCTCTTTGCGGGGTTGCTGACCTTCATCGAATACTCCACGCGCTATCCGGGCATCGTCGAGTTCCGCTACGCCCCGCCCTATAACCGCATCCGCTTTCTCACCCTGTTTACGATTGTGGCATTGCTCGGGGTCATGTTGCGCGGCCAGAGTGAGCCGAGCACCCTGTCGCTGCTCATCGAGGCGCTGGGGACACTGATCGGGGAGGCGATGGACTTTCCCTACAGTCCCGTGCGCCTCGTGACGCTCATGCTGCCGCCGCAATCCTCGCCCGAGCATGTGGCGACGGTACGCGCGGCGGCGGGGCTGAGTTACCTGGCATCGCTCTTCATGCTGATCGTCTTCGTCTGCACGCTGCGCATCCGTCGCTGGCCCACGCGTCGCGAAGCATTCAACGTCTGGGTCAATCTGCCCACCTTCGATCCGACCGCGGGCGGTGACGCGGTCGCGCGGCTCGATCGCAGCGCCGTGCTTAACATCGCGTTAGGATTTTTGCTGCCATTCTTGATTCCGGCGGCGATCATGGCCGCCTCGACACTTCTGCAGCCGATCTTTCTGAGGGAGCCGCAGACCCTGATATGGACGATCGCGGCATGGGCCTTTCTTCCGGCGAGCCTGCTGATGCGCGGGGTGGCGATCGGGCGGATCGCGCGCATGATCCGCGACAAGCGCCGCAGCAACGGCGAGGCCGCGGCCGAGGAGTGGCAGCTCGCCTGACCGCGCCGACCGGTCTGGCCATTTGGCTCTTCTGCCTGCTGGTCTTTTTCCTGCCTGCACCGAGCGCCGGGCAGGGCGGTGGGGATCTGCGCATCGCCACCTACAACGCCGATCTGTCGCGCCGGGGGCCGGGGCTGTTGTTGCGCGACATCCTGTCGGGTGACGACAAGCAGATCGCGGCCTTGGTCGAGGTCATCGCGCAGGTCGATCCCGACATTCTTCTGTTGACCAAGGTCGATTACGATCATGACCTCGTTGCGCTGAACGCTCTGGCGGGGGAGCTGGAGGCGCGCGGCGCACATTATCCTCACCTGTTTGCCTTCGCCCCGAATTCCGGAATGCAGACCGGGCGCGACATGACCGGTGACGGCCGTCGCGGCACGGCTGACGACGCCCAGGGCTATGGCCGTTTCGCGGGAGCAGGGGGGATGGCGCTGCTCTCGCGGTTTCCGGTGATGCCCGAGGAGGCGCGCGACTTCTCCGGGTTCCTTTGGCGCGATCTGCCCGATGCGCGCCTGCCGCAAGCCGACGGGGTGCCGTTTCCCTCGGAGGATGTTTTCGCAAAACAGCGCCTCTCATCTACCGGGCATTGGGATGTGCCGCTGCGCCTGCCCGCTGGCGGGCGGCTGCATCTGCTGGCCTGGTATGCGGGGCCGCCGGTCTTTGGCGGGCCGCATGAGCGAAATTTGCGCCGCAATCACGACGAGACGCGGTTCTGGAGCCTGTTTCTCGATGATGCGCTGCCCATGCCCCCGCCCGATGGGCCATTCGTTCTGCTGGGCGATTCCAATCTCGACCCACATGACGGGGACGGAGACCACGCGGCCATGCGCGCGCTTCTGGCCCATCCCGCCCTGCAGGACCCTCAGCCGCGCAGTCACGGTGGTGTGGAGGCCGCGACGGGGCCACTGAACACCGCGCATGTCGGCGACCCGGGCCTTGATACGACGCATTGGACACAAGAGGCGGGGCCGGGCAATCTGCGGGTTGATTACGTTCTGCCGTCTGCCGATTTGCGTGTGCACGCTTCCGGGGTGTTCTGGCCCGCCCCCGGAACGCAGGAGCACGATCGGTTCGGCGAGGCGGTCGCGCGCGCGTCGCGTCACCGGCTGGTCTGGGCCGATATCGCCGTGCCCCGCCGCTGAGGCCGGCGCCCGCCGGGGCTGCGCGGCGGCGATGCCCCCACGGCGCCCTGGAGCCGGGGCATACCGCCCGGGCCGCGCGCCTGCCGCCCGCACGCCCTGCGCCGCGCCGGCGGGGATGCGCCGAGGCGCGCCGATTGGGTGGCTTGCTCTCGCGCGCCCGCTGCCGGGCCGCGAGCGTCTTTCCTCGCCTCCGCTTGACCCCTTGCGCCCCAGACGCTAGGCGAAGTCCATCCCTGTCAACCATGAGGACGGCCCATGAGCACCCCATCCCTACTCATCCTGCCGGGCGACGGCATCGGCCCGGAAGTCATGGTCGAGGTGCGCAAGGTCATCGACTGGTTCCGCGCGAAGCGCGGGCTCGAACTGGAGGTGAGCGAGGATATCGTGGGAGGGGCCGCCTATGACGTGCATGGCACCCCGATCACCGAAGAAACCATGACCAGGGCGCATGCCGCGGATGCCGTGCTGCTCGGCGCGGTGGGCGGGCCGAAATACGACGACCTCGATTTCGCGGTCAAACCCGAGCGCGCGCTGCTGCGCCTGCGCAAGGAGCTTGATCTGTTCGCCAATCTGCGCCCCGCGCAGTGCTTCGATGCGCTGGCCGATTTCTCCTCGCTCAAGCGCAAGGTGGTCGCAGGGCTCGATATCATGATCGTGCGCGAGCTGACCTCGGGCGTCTATTTCGGCGAGCCGCGCGGCATTTTCGAGGAAGGTAACGAGCGTGTGGGCATCAACACCCAGCGCTACACCGAATCCGAGATCGAGCGCGTCGCCCGTGCGGCCTTCGATCTGGCCATGAAGCGTGACCGCAAGCTCTGCTCGATGGAGAAGGCGAATGTCATGGAATCGGGTGTTCTGTGGCGCGAGGTCGTCCAGCGCATCGGCGATGCGGAATACCCCGATGTCGAACTCTCGCACATGTATGCCGACGCGGGCGCGATGCAGCTTGTCCGCTGGCCCAAGCAGTTCGACGTGATCGTCACCGACAACCTGTTCGGCGACCTGCTCTCGGATGTCGCGGCGATGCTGACCGGATCGCTGGGCATGCTGCCCTCGGCGAGCCTTGGCGCGCCGCGCGCCAACGGGCGCCCGGCAGCGATGTACGAGCCGGTGCACGGCTCCGCCCCCGATATCACGGGACAGGGCAAGGCAAACCCGATCGCCTGCATCCTGAGCTTCGCGATGGCGCTGCGCTACTCCTACGACAAGGGCGAGGAGGCCGCGCGGCTGGAGCGCGCCATCGAGGCCGTGCTCGCCGACGGTCTGCGCACCGGCGATCTGCTGGGCCCGGCCGGCGGCACGCCGGTGGGCACCGCCGATATGGGTGATGCCATCGTCGCGGCGCTGGAGGCGGGGCTCTGAGCCGGGCTCAGCCGGCGGGGCGGGCTTCGAGCGCCTCGGGCGCATCGGCCGGGTCCGGCCCGCCAACGGGGTCGTGCGCCTCTCCTTGATAGGTGATGATGCGTTCGGCATGTCGCGTGCTCCGGCGCATCCAGCGCAGCGCGTCGGCAAGCTGGAACAGCTCCGTCGGCGTGCGGCCCAGCACATGGGGCGGGCGGCTTCGTGTGAGGTGGCGGGTGCGCGCCTCCAGCAGCCCCAGCCTGCGCTCCAGCCGGTCGAGCCGCGCGGCGCGCCGTTCCGCGTCCTCCTCGCCGGCGCCATGCGCCCTGAGGGTGGCGCGCAGCAAGGCGATATGGCGGCGCAGGGACGGCTCGCCCACCGCGGTGCGAATCCTCGCACCCTGCCCGCAGCGGAAATGCAGGCGCCGCAGGTGATCGAGCTGATGCAGAAGCGCGTTGTAGCGGGTCAGCTGCCGCTCGTTGCCCGCATCGACTGTGATATGGGAGAGGAACTCCTCCAGCGGTTCGATGTCGATGCCGATCCGCTCGCGCGCCCGCGCAAGCGCGCCGTGATCGGTACCGGCCGCGAGCGTGTCGGAGAGGGCGCCAAAGAGTTCTGCGGCGAGGTCGCGCAGAACGGAGCCCGCGGTGTCGAGCGCCGCGCCGGGGTCCGACAGTAGCGCCCGGTCGAGCCGCGCGGTGGGCCGCGCCGCGGCCATTTCGGGCATCAGCCACAGCATGGCCGCCGCAAAACGCGCCGTCAGCGGCAGCATCACCGCCGTGCCGATCAGGTTGAACCCGGTGTGGAAGATCACAAGACCGAGCTGTCGGTCGCCGTCCAGCACGGGGCCGGCCACCAGCCGTGCGCCCAGATCGATGAAGGCCAGCGCCAGCAACCCGGTCACCAGGTGATAGATGACATTCGCCACCGCGGTCTGGCGCATCGCGGGCGAGCCCCCGATTGCCGCGAGCAGCGGTGTGGATGTGGTGCCGATATGCATCCCGATGACCATGGCGGCGGCCTGCTCGAAGGTGACCGCGCCGGTGCCCAGCAGCACCAGCGTTCCTGCGACCCCGGCGCTCGAGGATTGGGTGATCACCGTCACAAGGATCCCGAT
>PWLT01000155.1 GCA_003558415.1 Hyphomicrobiales bacterium | reverse complement strand
GGCGAATTCTCCTATACGCACCCATCCGCAGGTTTCCGGACCTGCGGCGCAATCTCTGTGTGCCCTGCTGGACGACATCCCGGCTTGTGCAATGAATCGTGAAGGAGACCCCGATGTCGATTACCGTTGAAGAGAAGGCGCAGGTCATCAAGGACTTCGCCACCAAGGAGGGCGACACCGGTTCGCCCGAAGTGCAGGTCGCGATCCTCACCAAGCGGATCACCGCGCTGACCGAACACTTCAAGTCCCACAAGAAGGACAACCATTCGCGCCGCGGGCTGCTGATGATGGTGGCCCAGCGCCGCAAGCTGCTGGATTATCTGCGCGGGAAGAACGAGGAGCGCTATCGCTCCCTCATCTCCCGCCTCGGCATCCGCCGCTGACAGATACCGCCGCGCCCCCGGAGATGTTTTCGGGGGCGCGTCGCTTTCAGATCAAGGTGCCAGACAAGGTCAAGGCGCCGCGACGTCCGCAGCCTGCCCCGCCGGGCCTCACGGGGCGAGCAGGATGGAAAGACCGCAACCGAGGCCACGGGCAAAGCGGCCCGTACGCAACCCGGGTCGGGGGAGGGTCCCTCGGCCAGACTCAGGAAACGAGATGTTCAAGGTAACGACGAAATCGATGCAATGGGGTGAGGAGACGCTCACCCTCGAGACGGGCAAGGTTGCCCGCCAGGCTGATGGTTCGGTCATTGCCACGCTGGGGGAAACCAGCGTCATGGCCAATGTGACCTTCGCCAAACAGGCCAAGCCGGGAATGGATTTCCTGCCCCTCACGGTCCACTATCAGGAACGCTATTATGCCGCCGGCAAGGTGCCCGGCGGCTTCTTCAAGCGCGAGGCGCGCCCCTCGGAAAAGGAAACGCTGACCTCGCGGCTGATCGACCGGCCCATCCGGCCGCTCTTCGTCAAGGGCTTCAACCACGAAGTCATGGTCATCTGCACCGTGCTCAGCCACGATCTGGTCAACGAGCCCGACATGGTGGCGATGATCGCCGCCTCGGCGGCGCTGACCATCTCGGGCGTGCCCTTCATGGGTCCGATCGGGGCGGCGCGCGTGGGCTATGCCGATGGCGAATACATCCTCAACCCCGAAGTTGAGGACATGCACAAGCTGCGCGAGAATACCGAGCAGCGCCTGGACCTGGTCGTCGCCGGCACCAAGGACGCGGTCATGATGGTCGAATCGGAGGCTTATGAGCTCTCCGAAGAGGAGATGCTGGGCGCGGTGAAGTTCGGCCATGAGGCCATCAAGCCGGTGATCGACCTGATCATCGACCTGGCCGAAGAGGCCGCGAAGGAGCCCTTCGATTACCAGCCGCCCGAATACGGCGCGCTCTATGATCGGGTGAAGAGCCTGGGCGAGACGCAGATGCGCGCAGCCTTCGCAATCACCGACAAGCAGGAGCGCACCGCGGCAATCGAGGCGGCGCGCGAGGCGATACGCGCGCAGCTTTCCGAGGAGGAGGCCGAGGACGAGAATCTCGGCGCGGCCTTCAAGAAGCTCGAATCGACCATCCTGCGCGGCGACATCATCGGCGGCGGCGCGCGCATCGACGGGCGCGACCATGCCACGATCCGCCCGATCGTCTCCGAGGTCGGTGTGCTGCCGCGCACGCATGGCTCGGCGCTGTTCACCCGTGGCGAGACCCAGGCGCTGGTAATCTCGACCCTGGGCACCGGCGAGGACGAGCAAATCATCGACGCGCTGCACAGCCACTCGCGCGCCAATTTCATGCTGCACTACAACTTCCCGCCCTATTCGGTGGGCGAGGTCGGCCGCTTCGGCCCGCCGGGACGCCGCGAGATCGGCCACGGCAAGCTGGCGTGGCGCGCATTGCAGGCGGTTCTGCCGGCGGCCACGGATTTCCCCTACACGATCCGCGTCGTCTCCGAGATCACCGAATCCAACGGCTCCTCCTCGATGGCCACGGTCTGCGGTGCCTCGCTGTCGATGATGGATGCGGGTGTGCCGCTCAAGGCGCCAGTGGCCGGTGTCGCGATGGGACTGATCATGGAGGAGGACGGCCGCTGGGCGGTGCTCTCCGACATTCTCGGCGACGAGGATCACCTGGGCGACATGGATTTCAAGGTCGCGGGCACCGAAGCGGGCATCACCTCGCTGCAGATGGACATCAAGGTGACCGGCATCACGCCGGAGATCATGGCTCAGGCGCTGGAGCAGGCCAAGGCCGGGCGCCTGCACATCCTGGGCGAGATGAACCAGGCGCTCGCCGCGCCGCAGGGCTTCTCGCAATATGCGCCCAAGATCGAGACCATGAACGTGCCCTCCGACAAGATCCGCGAAGTGATCGGCACCGGCGGCAAGGTGATCCGCGAGATCGTCGAGGTCTCCGGCGCCAAGGTGGACATCAACGATGATGGGCCCATCAAGATCGCCTCGAACGATGCGGCCGCGATCGAGAAGGCGCGCGGCATGATCCACGCCATCGTGGCCGAACCCGAGGTCGGGCAGGTCTATACCGGCAAGGTCGTGAAGATCGTCGATTTCGGCGCCTTCGTGAACTTCTTCGGCAAGCGTGACGGGCTGGTGCATGTCAGCCAGATCGCCGACCGCCGCCTCAACCACCCCTCCGACGTGCTCACCGAGGGCCAGGAGGTGAAGGTCAAGCTGCTGGGCTTCGACGATCGCGGCAAGGTCCGCCTGACGATGAAGGGCATCGACCAGCAGACCGGCGCGGAAACCGCCGAGGCCTGATCGCCCCTTCGGGCCTCAGGATGACGGCCCGCAATCGCTTACGGCCCCGCCGGTTTCCGCGCGGGGCCGTTCCATATGCGCAGGGTCGGCATCAAGCGCGGCGAGCGCCTCGCGCATGGCGGCGACATAATCGCTCCGGTGGTAGATCTCGTTGTGGCCCGTCCCCGCGATCACCGCATCGAAGACCGGCCGCCGCACCGCCTGGCGCAAAGCCTGCGTGCGCGCGGGCGGCACGATGGTGTCGAACTCGGCCGCGATGGTCGCCACCGGTCCGTCAAAGCGGGAAAGGTCGCCCTCCACGTCCATCTCGTGTCGCAGGAAGGTGCGCACCGGCAGATAAGGGAAATGTGTGCGCGCCAGCGCCTCCAGCGTGTCGAAAGGCGTGACCAGGATCAGCCCCGCCACATCGCGCCGCGCGGCGAGATAAGCGGCGGGACCCGCGCCGATGCTCAGCCCCACGCCGACGATGGGCTGATCGGGGCGGCGCGCGCGCAGCTCGTCATATATCGCCAGCGCATCGGCGTTGAGCGCGGCGGCGCTCGGCCGCCCGGTGCTGGGGCCGTAACCGCGATAATGGAAAGCGACGACATCGCGCGCTGGAAACAGCTCGCACAGATGCATCGCCAGCGCGTGCGCATGCCAGGCGTTTCCGCCAAAACCCAGCAACACCGCACGCTCGTCGCCGCCGGGCAGCCGTGCGGGCAGGCGCAGTCCGGCAAGCACATCGCCACCGGGCAAATCCAGCCTCAGATGCTCGGCATCGTCGCGCAGCGGTAGTCCCTGCCCCGTCACCGCCCAGCGCGGAAACAGCATCCGGTCCTGCATCAGCGCGACAAAGGCGACATAAAGCGCGGCCATGCCCACCAGAACCGCCGCCGTCTTCCAGATCACCGCGAACATGCGCAGCCCTCCCGGCGCGCCAGCATGACGATCACGGCGGGCGCTGGCAAGCGGTGGGGCTTGCAGGCGGCGGTGATCCCTGCATGATCGCCCCACAGCCCCGACCGGAGCCCGCACCCATGTCCAGCGAACCCCGACAGCCCGAGAACGCCCCGCAGGTCTATACGCTGGTGGTTGAACTCGGCCGACGCCCCGGCGACGGCCTGCCCGAAGGCGCCACGGGCGGCGCGATGATCTGCTACGCCTCCGCGCGAGACGAGGCCGAAGCCGTGCGCGAAACGGTGGCGGTACTTCGCGAGGCCGGGCTCAACCCGCTCGACGTGACCGGCCACGGGAGCGAGGCCGAACGCCGCGCCGAAGGCCATGAGATCGACACCGAGGAGGCCAACCTGATGCAACGCGCCCGCGATGAAAACGCGGTGATCGTGGCCCAGGCGACGCCGTATTACGGCGAGGAAACCTAAACCTCAGGCGCACGCGCCGGGACGCGACAAGGATCCCGCAGCGGGCGATCTTGCGCGATCCCGTGTCGCGCTTCGTGGTACAGGTGCCTCGGATAGGTATCCTGTTCCACCTCTGCTTCACATCGGACGAAATGCGCCTTGCGGGGATCGGGCGCCTTCCAGTGCCGGGTTTTGCATTGGTAATTCTACCGGGAGTGGCCATATGAAGGCTATGCTCTCGCGACGGTTTATTTCCTCCTGGCATCATCTGCGGTACATACCGCTGCTGTCCGCGCTGACCCTGACGCGGGGGCGCGCCTTCGAGTTGCGTTCGCGCGCTCTGGGCAGGGCGATCGGCTGGGTCATGCACTGGTTTCCCCCGGCAAGGCGCCGGTTCGAGCGCGAACTGCTTCGCGTCTATCCGGCCATGCCGCGGAGCCAAAGGGCGTTATTGAGCCGCGATATGGGCCGCAACATGGGCCAGACGCTGTTCGAGATCTATCATTGTGCCGAGTTTCAGGCCCAGCGGGACAAGTTCAGCGCCTCCGGCCCCGGGCTCGCCGCACTGGAGGCCGCGCGCACGGCCGGGAAGGGCGCCATCATCGTCTCCGGCCATTTCGGGCAATGGGAGGCGGTGCGTGCGGTGCTCAAGGCCCGCGGCATGGAAACCGGCGCCGTCTATCGCCCGCAGACCAACCCGCACTATCAGCGCCGGCTGCTGGCCGGTATCGAAGCGGGCGGCAAGCCGATCCTGGAGACCGGAACCATCGGGACGAAGGCGCTCGTTCGCCATCTGCGCTCCGGCGGCTTCATCGCGATCCTGCTGGACGAGAAATATTCCGAAGGCATGCGCCTGCCCTTCCTCGGCCGGCCGGCGCTGACATCGCTGGCCGCGGCGCAGCTGGCGCTGAAATACGATCTGCCGATGGTCCCGGCCTATGGCATACGCACCGGCGACGGCAGCAGTTTCGATGTCGTGTTCGAAGAGGCCATCCCCCACACCGACAGCCACACGATGACGCAGGTCTTCAATGACAGCCTGTCGGCCCGCATCCGGGCCAACCCCGATCAGTGGTATTGGCTGCTGGGCCGCTGGAAAGGGGCGTGAGGACACCCCGGACGGGATCGCTCGTGCGGTATCGATGCCGCTCACAGCGGTTACGCTCTTGCCCAGGCATCCCATGCGTAACGGTCGGCGCGGGCCGGTGACTGAACAGGGAGGGTGTGTTGTGGTCGATACGCTTCGCGTCACGGGCCCCGTCGCGCCAGCGACGGGGACGCGCCCGCCCGCCCCCCAGGCGGGCGCGTTCCGCGCCCACCTCGGTCGTGCGCGCCCCCGTCGTGCCTCGAACGGACTGAATTCGGATGACCCCGACACGCCTTTGCCCGTCGAGGCCGCTCACCCCAGATAGGCCTTGAGCGCCGGCGGCGGGTCGGCGAAGAGGTCCGCCGTCGCGACCGGCGGCGCGGCGCGTCCGCCCTCCACCACCACGACCGTCTCGGCGATCGCCTCGGCATCGCGCGGATCATGCGTGACCATCAGCAGCGTGATGCCCTCTTCCCGCACGATCTCCTCGACCAACGCCAGCATTTCGGCCTTGAGCGCCGGGCCGAGTGCCGCGAAAGGCTCGTCGAGCAGCAGCAGCGGCCGCGCCGAAAGCAGCACCCGCGCCAGTGCCACGCGCCCCTGCTGCCCGCCCGAAAGCTGCGCCGGGCGGCGCGCGCCGAGCCCCTCCAGCCCGACCCGCGCCAAGGCCGCCGCGATGCGGGCATGATCGTCGCGGCTCAGCCG
>PWLT01000159.1 GCA_003558415.1 Hyphomicrobiales bacterium | reverse complement strand
TCGGATTCGATGCGCACGCGAAAGGGGGCCATCACGTCGGGGCGGTCGGGGTAGTAGGTGATCTTGCGAAAGCCCTCGGCCTCGCACTGGGTGCAGTACATGCCTTTCGACATGTAGAGCCCCTCGAGCGCGGTGTTGACCTCGGGCGCTATCTCGACCTCGGACTCCCAGGTGAAGCCGCCATCGGGCAGCGACTCGCGCGGGAGGGTCAGGCCGGTCTCGTCGGGGGCGGCGGTGATCGGCGCGCCGTCGATACGCGCATCGAGCAGCTTCAGGCCCTCTCCATCAAGGCGCAGCGGCTTATCACTGGGCGCCTGCGGATTGGGGGCAAAGCGGATGCGCGTGTGCACCCGGGTCGCGCGCGGATCGAGTCGAAAGCGAAGCTCCACGGCCTCGACCAGAAAGGCCGGCGGGCAATAATCGCTCAGATGGATCAGATCCGGGGCGGCGTCCTTCATCGGGGCTCCTGCATGGCTGCGGCACAATCGCGCCGGAGCTTAGGGGCATCGCCGCGCGGCCGCAATCGCAAGCCGGCGGGGAACCTGTGGGAGAGGCTGCAAGGTGGGCGCGAAACGAAAAAGCGGCGACACCCGGGAGGAGGTAGGTGCCGCCGCCAGATTCTGCGCGCCGCCTCGGGAGGAGGAGTAAGGCGGGCGCATGTCGCTCCGAGGCACATGGCCCCGAATTCGAACCGGACGCCAGGGAGGAGGAGGGCGCCGGTTCGGGTCAGCGTTGGGCCTCAGGGAGGAGGAAGCCCTTCGCATCTCATCTGGAGCCGTTTGGCTCCGTGTCCAGTGGCGGTGACGCGCGGGAGGAGGATACGCGCCACCGCCGAAGGCAGAAAACCCAGGGAGGAGGGAGGGTTTCCTGAACCCAATTCAGTCCTTGTACGCGGCGTCCATCGCGACGCGGGTGATCATGGAGCGGTCGATGCCCAGATCGTCGAGTTCGCGCTGCGAGAGCCTGTTGAGTTCGTCATAGGTCTGAGTAAAGGTCTGATACCGGCGCATCGAGTCGGCGATGCCGGCGAAGAAGGAGATAACGCTGCCGACCGTTGCGGCAAGCGCTGTGCGAAGGCCGATGCCTGCGTTGCGGGTTTCATTGTAGAAGGTCATTGTTCTTGCTCTTTCCGTCTGTCGGTTTCTTGCGCCCGGTCGTCTGCGGCGCTTCGTTGATACCCAACTTAGCCCCTTTCTGCGCCTGCACAATCCCGCTTGAGCGCAATGCTGTCATGCAGCATCTGCATGGCGACGTAGCGTCAATTTCTGCTTTCAATTCATGCTTTTTGCCCGCGCAATGGGCAGCGCGAAAACCCGGCGCGCCGGGCGATCTTTCAGCCTTGCCCTTGCCGCATGCGCAGTAAGGGCCGAGATTGCGCGCAAGTGGGCCGGATACGAACAGGAGAACAAGATGAGCGTCACGCGTGAGGCTGTGCTGGAGGCGCTGGAGCGGATCGAGCTTCCCGACGGGGGCACGCTGGTGTCGCGCGACATGGTGCGCGCGCTCGAAGTCCAGGAGGACAGTGTGCGCTTCGTGATCGAGGCGGAATCGCCCGAACAGGCCCAACGCATGGGCGCGGTGCGCGATGCGGCCGAGGCGGCGGTCGCCGCGCTGGAGGGGGTGCGCAAGGCCCAGGTCATGATGACCGCACACGGCCCTGCGGCGAAACCCGCGGCCAGCCCGCAGGAGGCACCCAGCCTCAAGATCGGCCGCCACCCCGACAAGGCGAGCGGCAAGCAAAAGGTGACGGGCGTTGATCGCATCATCGCCGTGGCCTCCGGCAAGGGCGGGGTCGGCAAATCGACGGTGGCGGCCAATCTTGCGGTGGCGCTGGCCCGGCAGGGGCGGCGGGTGGGGCTGCTCGACGCGGATATCTACGGCCCCTCGCAACCGCGTATGATGGGGGTGAATCGCCGCCCCGCATCGCCCGACGGCAAGATCATTCTGCCGCTTGAGGCGCATGGCGTGACGCTGATGTCGATCGGTTTCATGCTGGATGAGAACAAACCGGTGATCTGGCGCGGGCCGATGCTGATGGGCGCGTTGCAGCAGCTGCTCACACAGGTGCGATGGGGCGAGTTGGACGTGCTGATCGTGGACATGCCTCCGGGCACCGGAGATGTGCAGCTCACCCTGTGCCAGCGCACCGAGCTCACGGGTGCGATCGTGGTTTCGACTCCGCAGGATGTCGCGCTGCTCGATGCGCGCAAGGCGCTGGCGGCCTTTCAGACGCTGGAGACGCCGGTGCTCGGGCTGATCGAGAACATGTCCACTTATATCTGCCCCAATTGCGGGCATGAGGCGCATCTGTTCGGTGAGGGAGGCGTGCGGGCCGAGGCCGAAAAGCTGGGTCTTCCCTTCCTTGGCGAGTTGCCGCTGAGCATCAATGTGCGCCTGGCCGGCGATTCCGGCACGCCCGTCGCCGCGGGCGATGGCCCCGAGGCCAAGGCCTATGCCCGGCTCGCGCAGCGGCTGGTGGCCGGCGGCGTGGCCTGAGCCGGTCTCGCCGACCCTTCCGGGAATTCATGGAATCCACCTCATCACGACCGAATCACGCGCCGTACACCGCGGCGTGATTCGGTGAATTTGCGGGGATTCTGCGCCTTGATCCGGTCCGAAAGCGATCATTGACGGATCGAATGTCAATTTTTTCCGGGAAATCGCGGGAATTTATGATGCCGCAGAGAGGCACCATATATAGTGTGGGAATTTCATAAATTCACCATACCTTCCAAAATGTTCGTCGATCACGGCCTCGCTATCGGTGTGACATAACAGCATCCGGCTGTGAGGCTTGGCGGTTCGGGTCAGTTTTTTATTGATTACCATGAAGTGCCATGCCATCCCTAATAGCACGATGGGACGGGCAGAAGAGGGGCGACCAAGACCCCGAACACAGGCACCCAAGTCAGGTTTCATACAGGCACCCGCTTTCATCGAAACGAAGAGATCCGGCGCGCAGGCGAGCAGACATCCCCCCAGGTGGCGTGCGCAGTCGGACAACCCAGAGATGGGGCGAGGGCGGCGGATCGGGCAGTGGCAGCAGCCCGATCCGTCGTTTTCTTTTCGCGGGGGCGGAACGGATGACGGGGGCCGAAACGGGCAAGGAGCCGCAGGGCAGTGGCGCGCAGGTTCAGGGGCGAATTCCACCAGAAGGTGGACAGCAAGGGCAGGGTGTCGATCCCGGCCCTGTTTCGCCGCGTGGTCGAGGCCGCCGACCCGGATTGGTCCGAGGGCCAGCGCCCCAATCTGGTGATCGTCTATGGCGATCACCGCCGCAAGTATCTGGAGTGCTACACCATCGAGGCGATCGACGACATCGACCGCCAGATCGACGCGCTGCCGCGCGGATCGATGGAGCGCAAGATGCTCGAGCGGCTGTTCCACGGCCAATCGCACCCCACCCAGGTGGACGAGGATGGCCGCATCGTCCTGCCACAGAAACTGCGCGAGAAGATCGGGCTGGCGGGCGAGGCGTTCTTCATCGCCTCGGGCGACCGCTTCCATATCTGGAAGCCCGAGACCTACGAGGCCGAAGAGGTCGCCCGGACCGAAGCCTGGCTGGAAGAGTTCCCGGAAGATTTCGACCCGCTCTCGCTCTTGCCCGGCAATCAGGAGCCGCGGTGATGCCGGCTGCGCAAGACAGCGCAGCGCCAGCCCATGTTCCCGTCCTGCTGGGCCCGCTGCTTGAGGCGGTGGCGCCGGTGCGCGGCGTGTGGCTCGACGGCACCTTCGGCGCGGGCGGCTATGCGCGCGGGCTGCTGGAGGCCGGCGCCGAGCGCGTTATCGGCGTGGATCGCGACCCGAGCGCACTCAACGCGGCGCGCGAATGGGCCGCGCGGTGGGGCGAACGCCTGCATCTGGTGGAGGGCAATTTCGCCGATCTCGACAGGCTGGCGGGCGAGCCGCTCGACGGGGTCGTCCTCGACCTCGGGGTCTCCTCGATGCAGATTGACCAGCCCGAGCGCGGCTTCTCCTTCGCAAAGGACGGCCCGCTCGACATGCGAATGAGCGGGCAGGGGCCAAGCGCGGCCGATCTGGTCAACACGGCCTCCGAGCAGCATCTGGCCGATATCCTCTATCATTATGGCGAGGAGCGCGCCGCACGCCGTATCGCGCGTGCCATCCTGCGCGCGCGTGCCGAGGCGCCGATCACCGGGACATTGCAGCTCGCCGAGATCGTCGCCGCCTGTCTGCCAGGCCCCAAGCCGGGGCAGATTCACCCCGCAACGCGCAGCTTTCAGGCGCTGCGCATCGCGGTCAATGACGAGCTCGGAGCACTGGTCGACGGGCTGGAGGCGGCCGAGCGTGCCCTGAAACCGGGCGGGCGGCTGGCCGTGGTTACCTTTCATTCGCTCGAGGATCGCATCGTCAAGTGGTTCCTGCGGCAACGCTCGGGCAACCTGCCCGGCCCCAGCCGCTTCGCCCCCGAGCCCGAGGCGCAAACGGCGCGCTTTCGCCTCGACACGCGCCGGGCGATTACGCCCGACGATGAAGAGATCGCCCGCAACCCGCGCGCGCGCTCGGCGCGGCTGCGCGTGGCAACACGGCTCGACGCGCCCGCAGGCCCGGTCGATCGCGACAGCCTCGGACTGCCCCGCCCCCCATCGGAGATGCAACGCTGATGCGCGGATTTGCCTATGTTCTGACCCTCCTCGTGGTGATCGGCCTGGCCTTCTGGGCCTATCGCGAGACGCACCTGACCCAGCAGTCGGAGGCCGAGCTGCGCAGCCTGCAACGCGAGATCAGCGCGCTGCGCGAGGCGCTCGACGTGCAGCGCGCCGAATGGGCGTATCTCAATCGCCCGCAAAGGCTGCGCGAACTGGTCGAGCTCAATTTCGACCGGCTCGAACTCGTCGCCTTCGGCGGCGAGCATTTCGGCCGCGTCGAGCAGATCGCCTATCCGCCCAAGCCCTTGCCGGCGCTTTCGCGCCCCATCGACGTCATCGGCACCCATGACGAGGCCGCAGAATGATCCGCCGCCCCCTGCGCCCGCTCGCCCATATCCTCGATGCCCGCGCGCGCGGCGAGAATCCCGACGCGATCGAGCGCGAGAACCTGCGGCTGCGCCGCGAACAGGTTCGCGACCGGGCACGACAGCGCGCCGAGGGGCGGCTTCTGGTGCTGGCGCTGTGCTTTCTGGCGGGGTTCGCGCTGGTGGGCGCGCGCATGGGGCTGGAGGCGGTGAGCCAGCCGCGCGAGCCGCGCGTCGCCGCCGGCCAGGACGAGGCGATCACCGCCAACCGCGCCGATATCGTCGACCGGCGCGGGAGGCTGCTGGCGACCAATCTGGTGACGCATTCGCTCTACGCGCAGCCGCCGCTGATGATCGACCCCGAGCGCGCCGCCCAAGCCCTGGCCGAGATCTTTCCCGACATGGACGCCGAGGCGCTGCATCGCCGCTTCACCACGCCGGGGCGCAAGTTCCTCTGGCTCAAGCGCCGCCTGTCGCCCGAGCAGATCCAGCAGGTACACAATATCGGCGAGCCGGGGCTGCTTTTCGGCCCGCGCGAGATGCGGCTCTATCCCAATGGCCGGCACGCCGCGCATGTGCTGGGCGGCGCGGGCTTCGGGCGCGAGGATGTGCGCGCCGCCGAGGTGATCGGCGTGGCCGGGATCGAGCGGGTCTTCGACGACGTTCTGCGCGACCCTGCCAACGGGACGACGCCGCTGCGGCTTGCGCTCGATTCGACCGTGCAGGCGACGGTGCGCGATGTTCTCGACGGCGGCATCCGGCTGCTCAACGCCAAGGGGGGCTCCGCGATCCTTATGGATGCGCATTCGGGCGAGATCGTCAGCATGGTGTCGCTGCCCGATTTCGACCCCAATGCCCGGCCGCTGCCGCTGATCGAAGGGGATCAGTCCGACAGCCCGCTCTT
>PWLT01000047.1 GCA_003558415.1 Hyphomicrobiales bacterium | reverse complement strand
GAGGGCATCCGAATTCAGGGCGCACGCGCGCCGCAGAGATGGAGACGACCATGAAGGTCCGCAATTCGCTCCGCTCGCTCAAGCAGCGCCATCGCGACTGTCGCGTCGTGCGCCGCAAGGGTCGGGTCTATGTGATCAACAAGACGCACCGCAAGTTCAAGGCGCGTCAAGGCTGAGACGCCGTACACATTTTGCATGAACAGGCCGCCGGAATGCCATCCGGCGGCCTGTCCGCGTCGTGACGCAGGCTGCGCCATTTTCGCTACGCAGCCGCACCGGCATGAACGAGCCGCGTCCTTCCCCGTCGCCAAAGCAACGGGGAGGCAAGAACACGATCAGGCACGGAGTCACCTGGCAGGCAATGCGGATGATCGGCCACCCCGATCCAGCCGCGCTTCGGGCGCAATGAGCTCCGATGCCCGTAATCCGCCCTAATTGAACGAAAACGGTAGCACGCCCGCTATCAACCCGCTGAGCATTTGCTGGGTGACATAGCCCGTTACCGGAAGGCCGCGCGCGCTCTGATAGCTCCGTATCGCGGCACGGGTATCGGCGTCGAACCGTCCGTCGATGCGCCCGGGGTCGAATCCCTGCGCGCGCAGCTCCATCTCGATGAGCTGACGGGTGAAGGGGCTGAGGTTGAGCGCCTCCTCGGCGGCACGCGCCTGCGCGTCATCGTCGCGGGTCAGCTCCGCCAGCCGCTCGCGCGCCGCGGCGGCGAAGGCGCCGTCGGGAAACGCATCCAGATACTGACGGTAGGCGCGCGCTGTATCCTGTGCCCGCGCCTCGTCCCAGGCCCGGCGGTCGCGCGCCCCGGCAAGCTGATCCAGACGCTCGCGCGCCTGCGAAACAAAGGCGCCCTGGGGATGGGCGTCGAGATAGGCGCGATAGGCGTCGACGGTGTCCCTGCGCTGGGCATCCTCCCAGGCCCGGCGATCACGCTCGGCGCGTTCCGCGCGGGTGAGCTCTTCCAGACGCGCGCGCGCGCGGTCGGCATACGCCCCTTCGGGGTGGTCCTCCAGATAGCGCCGGTAGGCGGCGGCGGTGTCGTCATCGCGGGCCCGGCCCCAGGCGCGCCGGTCGCGCGCGGCGTCGTATTCGGCCAGCCGCTCACGCGCGACATCGGCGAACAGCCCCTGCGGATAGCGTTCGAGATAGGTACGCAGACCGGCCTCATCACTGCCCGATCCCGTGTCGCGCCAGAAGGCGCGGTCGTTGCGTTCGCGTTCCAGGCGGCGCTCTTCCTCCTCGCGGTCGATCTCCGCCTGGCGACGGCGGGCATCTTCGGCCAGCAGGCTGAGCTGGCCTTCGCTGAGAAATCCGGTGGCGGGCAGGCCGCGCCGCTCCTGCCATCCGGTAATCGCGCCGCGCGTGCCGGGGCCGAAGATGCCGTCGACCCCGCGCGTGTTGAATCCCAGCAGGTTGAGCTGGCGCTGGATCTCGCGGCGCTGGCTTGCGCCAAGCCCCAGCGCGGCCTCGATCTCCTCAGGGCTGGCGACAAGACGATCTATCGCAGTCCGGGCAGTGTTGGCGAACCGCCCCTCGGGGTAGCGGGCCAGATAGCGTTCATAGGCGTCGAGCGTATCGGCCTGACGCACCTCATCCCAGAGCGCGCGCTCCTCCGCCTCGGCGCGCGCCGTGCGATCCTCTGCCGTTTCGGGGTCGGGCAGCAGCTCGGTGGGCAGGAAGGGCAACAGGCGCGACAGGAAGCCCTCGGCGGTGAGGTCGGGCCAGTCGGTCAGCAGCTCGGGCACATTCTCGTCTGGCGTCGTGAGCGCATCGCGGGCGAAGGCCACGACCTCGCGGGTTTCGCCGCGGATCACCGTCACCCCCTGCGGTATGTCGAACGCGCCGATCCCCGCGCGCAGTCCGGTACCCAGCGGCAGGTCGGCCTCGCCTTCCGAGCCCGTGGCCAGCAACACCACGGCGCCGCCGGGCGTGCCCGCGGCCACCCCGAGCACAGCCGAAAGCTGGAGCCCCACCCCGTCGACGGTCGCGAAGGAGGGGCGGTCGGCTTCGGTTCCCAGAAACCATGTTGCCTGCGGAGAAGTGGCGAAATGCCCGGCGAGCAGGATCACCAGCCGCTCGGGTTCCTCGGCCTCGATCAGCTCTGCAAGCCCCGCGCGCATGGCGCCGGTCTCGAGGTCCTGGCCCGAGATCACCTCGAACCCGGCCTCGCCCAGCGCCTCGGCGGCCGCCATTGCGCCGGCGGCACCGGCGACGCGATCGGCCCCTGCATAGAATTCGTTTCCAAAAACAAGCGCGCGGGTATCAGCCACGGCGGGCGCGGCGATCACCAGCACCAGAACGGGGAACAACTTACGTGTAAACATCAGGGGCTCCTTCCCTTTCGGGCGGGGCCGTCACTCAGTCATAGCTGCGCTGGTCCTCGATCACCTTGCCATCATTGGGAAGCGACCCCGGAGGCACCAACTCGACCTTGCCCCGCAATTTGAGCGTATCCATTAGCGAGCTCTCATACAACGCGGGGTTGGCGGCGCGGGTTTCAATCCGCACGGTCATCACGTCCTTTTCATCCTCACGCGTGGCGATGACACGCGCGCGCGCCACCTCCTCATGGCGCGAGACGAAGGCGGCGACCTGCTCGGGGCGCACGAACATGCCCTTGATCTTGGTGGTCTGATCGGCGCGGCCCATCCAGCCCTTGATGCGCATATTGGTGCGCCCGCAGGGGCTTGCGCCCGGCAGTACCGCAGACATGTCGCCGGTGGCGAAGCGGATGAGCGGGTAATCGGGGTTGAGCGAGGTCACCACGATCTCGCCCACCTCGCCCTCGGGCACCGGATCGCCGGTGCCGGGGCGCACGATCTCGACGATCACGCCCTCATCGACGACCATGCCCTCGATCGGCGCGCCATCGGCGCCCAGTGTTTCATAGGCGATGTTGCCCAGATCGGCGGTGGCATAGCATTGCAGGCAGGTGATGCCGCGCTCGGCATATTCCTCGCGCAGGCTCGGAAACAGTGCTCCGCCGCCCACCACGGCGCGCGCGAAGGACAGGCGCACGCCCATCTCGTCGGCCTTGTCGAGGATCACCTTGAGATAGTCTGGCGTCCCCGCATAGGCGGTGGAGCCGATATCGGCGGCGGCGCGGACCTGAAGCTCGGTCTGCCCGGTGCCGGCCGGAAAGACGGTCGCGCCAACCGAACGCGCGCCGGATTCGAACATCTGCCCCGCAGGCACGAAATGGTAGGAGAAGCAGTTGTGAACGATGTCGCCCGCGCCGATCCCGGCGGCGTGGAGGAACCGGCCCATGCGCCACCAGTCGGGCGTGGTGCGCCCGGGTTCGTAAATGGGCCCCGGCGACTGGAAGACATGCTCGAACCGGTCCACCGTCAGCGGCGCGAGACCGCCCAGCGGCGGCGAGCCAGCCTGTGCCTCACCGAGTTCGGACTTGCGCAGCACCGGAAGCTGGGCGAGCGCGGCAGGCGTGGTGATCGCCTGTGGATCGAACTCGCCGAGATGGCGGGACAGGCCGGGTGCCAGCCGCGCGCGTTCGAGCTGCTCGGGCAACGCGTGCGCCAGATCGGCGACACGCTGATCGGCGGAGCGGGTCTCAAGGGTGTCGAAATTCTCGCGTCTGATGTTCATCCCCGGCTTGCCCTTTCAAATCGGCCGCAACGCCCTACTCGTGATTCAACCCGCCCAGCGGTCTCGGCTGTCACGACAGCCAGCGCTTGCGGCGGCGATAACTGCGCACGTCGCGATAGCTGCGCCGCCCGGTGTCGGACATGCCGAGATAGAATTCCTTCACATCCGGGTTCTCGCGCAGCGCATCCGCCTTGCCTTCCATCACCACGCGCCCGGATTCCAGGATGTAGCCCGTATGCGCAAAGCGCAGCGCGACATTGGTGTTCTGCTCGGCGAGCAGGAAGGTCACGCCCTCGTTTTCGTTAAGCCCGCGGACGATGCCGAAGATCTCCTCCACGAGCTGCGGCGCAAGACCCATCGACGGCTCGTCGAGCAGGATTGTCTCGGGCCGGCTCATCAGCGCGCGGCCGATCGCCGTCATCTGCTGTTCGCCGCCCGAGGTATAGCCCGCCTGGCTGCGGCGCACATCGCGCAGGCGCGGAAAATAGGCATAGACCATCTCGAGATCCTGCTGGATCGCGGCGCGGCCATCCTTTCGGGTATAGGCGCCGGTGAGCAGGTTCTCCTCGACGGTAAGGTGTTCAAAACAATGCCGCCCCTCCATGACCTGGATGACGCCATTCTCGACCATGTCCGAAGGGCTGCGATTCTCCACCTTCTCGCCGCGATAGGTGATCGAGCCCTTGGTGACCTCGCCGCGCTCGGAATGCAGCAGGTTCGACACCGCCTTGAGCGTGGTCGTCTTTCCCGCGCCATTGCCGCCTAACAGCGCGGTGATGCCGCCCTTGGGGACAGTGAGCGACACGCCCTTGAGCACGAGGATCACGTGATTGTAGATCACCTCGATATTGTTGACTTCGAGCAGGGCCTCATGGGTGCGTCCGGCGTCGAGCATGGGTCGGGTTCCGTCGGTTCGAGGGGGGTGCTCCGGCGCGGCGGGATCACCGCGCCGGAGTCGTTTCACGGGGTCCCGCCCGGCGACCTGCCGCGGCCGGGCGGGACCGGGGCGGCCTTACTCGAGGCAGCCCGGCTCGATGTCGTTCTCCGCGGCGTAGGCGAGGGAGTCCTCCATCACCAGCTCCATGATCAGGTCACGGTCGGGCTGGATCCAGTCGGTGATCAGGTTCCACTCCTGCGCGTTTGCATCCCACTGCTGGATCAGCGCCTCGCCGGTGCCGCCATGGTTCTGGCAGCTCACCTCGAAGGCCGGGCCGAAATCGGGTAGGCCAAGCTCGACCATGCGCTCCTCGGTGATGACCAGATTCGCCATCCCGTCGCGCATCATGCGCGAGTCGATCTGTGCCGTGCCGTGGATTTCCTGCGCGTTGCGCGCGGCTTCGACAGCAAGCATCGCGGCATACATGCCCCGCGAGTAGAGCACCGAACCGATCTGATCGCCCGCGCCGGCCTCAAGCCCGCGATCGACGACATATTCCTGAATGTCGTCATAGACCGGGTAGTCCATTCCGGTACCGTGCATCGCCAGCGACTTGTAGCCATGCGCGCCGTCGCCCGCGGGCAACACGTCATGCTCGGCGCCCGACCACCAGATGCCGATGAAGTTCTCCATCGGGAAGCGGATATTGGCGGCTTCCTGAATGGCGACCTGGTTCATCACGCCCCAGCCCCACATCAGCACGTAATCGGGACGCTCGCGCCGGACCTGGAGCCACTGGCTGCCCTGTTCCTGACCGGGATGGTCCACGGCGATATCGATGAACTCGTAGCCGTGACGCTCGGACAGCTCGGTGAGCGTGCGGATCGGCTCGCGCCCATAGGCGGAGTTATGGTAGATCAGGATGATCTTCTTGTCGGAAAGATCGCCGTCATTCTCGTCGAGCAGATAGTTGATCGCGACCGAGGCGCCGTCCCAATAGTTCGCCGGGTAGTTGAACACCCAGTTGAACACCTCGCCGTTCACGGCCGAGGTGCGGCCATAGCCCATCGTGTGCAGCGGCACCTCGTCGCGGGTCACGCGCGGGATGAGCTGATATGTGATGCCCGTGGAGAGCGGCTGATGCACGAGCGGGTTCTCGTCGCGCAGCGCCTGATAGCACTCCACCCCGCGCTCGGTGTTGTAGGCGGTTTCGCACTCCGGCACGCGGATGGGCACGCCGCCAATCCCTCCGTCGCGTTCGTTGATCAGGGTGAAATAATCCTCGTAGCCGTCGGCGAACGGGATACCGCCCGCGGCATAGGGGCCGGTGCGGTAGCTCATTGACGGAAAGACCAGCTCGGCCAGCGCCGGACTGGCGGCGACCATGCTTGCGGCCACGGTAATGACCAGTCGATTGAGTTTCATCTATGTCTCCTCCCTTTGGATGACGATG
>PWLT01000073.1 GCA_003558415.1 Hyphomicrobiales bacterium | reverse complement strand
GTTCACGCAGGCCAGCTTGCCCGCTTGGCCGGGCTTTCGCAATTCCTCCGACGCGGCCCCGCGCCGCGAGTGACACCCAAAGCCAAGGCGATTGCACCATGACCCTCGATCCGATCCTCTATTCCAGTCCCGCCATCCAGATCCATGTCGCGGCCGCGATGGCGGCCATCGTCCTGACGGTGTTGATCTTCACCCGCGCGCGTGGCACCCGCGCGCATCGCTGGCTCGGCTGGAGCTGGGTCGCGGCGATGGCGGTGGTCGCGCTCTCCAGCTTCTGGATCTACTCGATCGCCCATATCGGGCGGTTCAGCGTCATCCATCTGATCTCGGCGGGGGTGGTCGTGGGGCTGGTGGCGGGGGTGCGCGCCGCGCGCGGTCGACGCATCCGCGACCACCGGGCGATCATGATCAACATGGTCTGGGGCGGGCTGGTCGTGGCGGGCGGGTTCACACTGCTACCCGGCAGGATCATGCACAGTGTCCTCTTCGGCGGCTGAACCGGGCACGCAAGGCTTGCCCGCGTGTCCCGCAGATGATTATCTCTCGCAAAACAGCATTCTCGGGAGTGATCCATGTGGGATTTCAGCGTGGGCCGTGCGCTTGGCCTGATGCGCCAGACCGCGCCTTTCATCGTGTTTCGCATGCTCGTCTATTTCGGCATCGCGGTGGCCTATGTGCTGGTCACTGGGGTCGGCGCGGGCATCGGCTGGGGCATCGGCAATTTCGGCGATGAGGGGTTTCGCGCCGGATCCACCTTCTGGGGAGGGATCGCAGGGTTCGGCCTGACCGCCGGGGTGATCTATTTCCTGCGCGAATACATCCTCTACATCGTCAAGGCCGGCCATATCGCGGTCATGGTCGAGCTGCTGCAAGGCGGCACCATCCCCCACGGGCGCGGGCAGATCGAACACGCCCGCAAGGAGGTCACCGCGCGGTTCGGCCAGGCCTCGGCGCTCTTCGCGCTCGATCAGCTCATCAAGGGGGTGATCCGGGCGATCACCGGGCTGGTGCGAGGCTTGCTTTCGATCCTGCCCATCCCGGGTCTGCGTCAGATCATGGGCGTGGTGCGCGCCTATCTGCGCGTCGCCGTCGGGCTGATCGACGAGGTGATCCTGGCCCATGCGATGCGCACACGATCCGAGAACGCCTGGGCCTCGGCGCGCGAGGCGCTGGTGCTCTACGGGCAGAACGCCAAGCCGATGCTGATCAACGCGGCCTGGATCACGGCGATCGTCTATCTGCTGTCCTTCTTCGTCTTTCTGATCATGCTCGCCCCGGCGGCGGGGATCGTCTATCTGATCCCCGGCGCATGGTCGGCCGGCGGGTTCGTCTTCGCGATCATCTTCGCCTGGGCGGTGAAAGTGGCGCTGATCGAGCCCTTTGCCATCGCCTGCCTGTTGCAGGTCTTCTTCAAGGTCACCGAGGGCCAGACCCCCGATCCCGAATGGGAGGAGCGGCTCAACCAGGCCTCGGACAAGTTCCGCAAGCTGGGCGAGCGCGCGATGCAATATGCCGGTGGCGGGGTGGGCCGCGCGGGACAGGGCGCCGAGGCGCCGCCCCAGCAGCCGCGCGCCGGGGGCGGCGGCGCCTGAGACCCGTCTCGCAGGAGACCGCGCCGTCGTCCGGTGTCGCGACGAGCTTAATGCCTCCGGCGGGGATATTTCCACGAAAAAGAAGGGGCTGGCGCGCTCAGGCGGTCAGCCCCTCCGGCTCGGGCAGGCCGTTGGCGCGGCAGGCGGCGGTGACGGTATTGGCCAGCAGGCAGGCGATGGTCATCGGCCCCACGCCGCCCGGCACCGGGGTGATGGCGCCGGCGACCTCTACGGCTGCCTCGAAATCCACATCACCCACCAGACGGTGCTTGCCCTCGCCCTTTTCCGGGGTGGGGACACGGTTGATGCCCACATCGATCACGGTCGCGCCGGGTTTGATCCAGCCGCCCTCGATCATGCGCGGGCGGCCCACGGCGGCCACGAGGATGTCGGCGCGCCGGCAGACCTGCGGCAGATCGCGGGTGCGCGAATGGGCGATGGTGACCGTGGCGCTGTCGCCCAGAAGGAGTTGCGCCATCGGCTTGCCGACGATGTTGGAGCGGCCCACCACGACCGCCTCGGCGCCCTGCAGGCTGCCCAGATGCGCGCGCAGCATCAGCAGGCAGCCCAGCGGTGTGCAGGGCACCATCGATTTCTGCCCGGTCGCCAGCCGCCCGACATTCGAGATATGGAAACCGTCAACATCCTTCTCGGGCGCGATGGCGTTGATCACGCCCTCGGCGTCGATATGGCCCGGCAGCGGCAGCTGCACGAGGATCCCGTGCACCGCAGGATCGGCATTGAGCCGCGCGATGAGCGCCAGAAGCTCGGCCTCGCCCGTGTCCGCGTCCAGGCGATGCTCGAAGCTTTGCATGCCGGCCTCGACGGTCTGGCGCCCCTTGTTGCGCACATAGACCTGACTGGCGGGGTCCTCACCCACCAGCACCACGGCCAGCCCGGGTACGACCCCCGCCTTCGCCTTGAGGGTGGCGACATGCTCGCCCACCTTTGCCCGCAGCCCTTCGGCGAAGGCTTTCCCGTCGATGATCGTCGCGGCCATGGTTCCCCCTGAGATTGATTGGTTCAGCGGCCCCGCAAGCGAGGCCGCTGCGGTGGCCGGTTCAGAACAGCCCTTCGATCTCGCCCGCCGCATCGAGCATGATCGACTCGGCCGCCGGGCTGCGCGGCAGGCCCGGCATGGTCATGATCTCGCCGCAGATCACCACGACGAAGCCCGCGCCCGCGCTCAGCCGCACCTCGCGGATCGGCACGCTGTGGCCGGTGGGCGCGCCGCGCAGGTTCGGGTCGGTCGAAAAGCTGTACTGCGTCTTGGCCATGCACACGGGCAGGTGGCCATAGCCCGCCGCCTCCCATTCGCGCAGCTGGTCGCGGATCTTCTTGTCGGCGAGCACCTCGTCGGCGCGGTAGATGCGCCGGGCCACGGTCTCGATCTTCTCGAAGAGCGACATCGCGTCAGGGTAGAGGGGTGCGAAATTGCCCGCATCGGCATCGGCCAGCTCGGCCACGCGGCGCGCCAGATCCTCAGTGCCCGCGGAGCCCTGCGCCCAGTGCTTGCACAGAATCGCCTCGGAGCCCTGCGATTTCACATACGCCTGTACCGCGGCGATCTCGGCCTCGCTGTCGCCGGCGAAATGGTTGATCGCCACCACGACCGGCACGCCAAAGCCCTTCACGTTCTCGATATGGCGACCGAGATTGGGGCAGCCGCGCTCCACCGCCGCGACGTCCTCGGCCCCCAGATCGGCCTTGGCCACGCCGCCATTCATCTTCATCGCCCGCACGGTGGCCACGATCACCGCGACCGAAGGCGTCAGTCCTGCCTTGCGGCACTTGATGTCGAAGAATTTCTCCGCCCCCAGATCGGCGCCGAAGCCCGCCTCGGTGACGACGTAATCGGCCAGCCGCAGCGCCGTGGTCGTGGCGGTGACCGAATTGCAGCCATGCGCGATATTGGCAAACGGGCCGCCATGTACGAAGGCGGGGTTGTTCTCCAGCGTCTGCACGAGGTTGGGCTGCATCGCATCCTTGAGCAGCACGGTCATCGCCCCGTCGGCCTTTAGGTCGCGCGCATAGACTGGTGAACGGTCGCGGCGATAGGCGACGATGATCTCGCCCAGCCGGCGCTGAAGATCGTTCAGGTCGATGGCCAGGCACAGGATCGCCATGACCTCGGAGGCCACGGTGATGTCGAAACCCGTCTGGCGCGCGAAACCGTTGGCCACGCCGCCCAGCCCCACGACATTGTCGCGCAGCGCGCGGTCGTTCATGTCCATCACCCTGCGCCAGGTGATGCGACGCTCGTCGATTTCCAGCTCGTTGCCCCAGTAGATGTGATTGTCGATCATCGCCGCGAGCAGGTTATGCGCGCTGGTAATGGCGTGGAAATCGCCGGTGAAGTGGAGGTTCATCTCCTCCATTGGCACGACCTGGGCATAACCGCCGCCCGCAGCGCCGCCCTTCATGCCGAAACAGGGGCCGAGGCTGGCCTCGCGGATGCACACCGCCGCCTTCCTTCCGATCCGGTTGAGCCCGTCGCCCAGCCCCACGGTGGTGGTGGTCTTGCCCTCGCCCGCGGGGGTGGGGTTGATCGCGGTGACGAGGATCAGCTTGCCGCGCGGCCGATCGGCCAGCGTGTCAATGAACTCCTGATCGACCTTCGCCTTGTCATGGCCATAGGGCAGCAGATGATCGGCCGGAACGCCCAGCGCGGCGCCGATCTCATGGATGGGTTTCTTCTTCGCTTCGCGGGCGATCTCAATGTCGGATTTCACGGCCATTCGCGTCACTCCCTCGCAAGCCTTGCTGCGGTGCCTCGTTCGACCCCGCCTATAGCCCCCGCCCGCGCGGTCTAGACGCGCGTTTCCGACATTTCCCGCGTCGGAACCGCCGCGAAGCCGGGTTACGCAGGGTCTGGAGTCCGCTCATGCCCCATTCTCCCAATCTTGAAAAGCCCAAATGTATACATTTGGGGCGAAGAGGGCTTCCCCACGCGAATGGAGTCCGGCCTCTGGTCTGCGCTGACGTGCCGCCTATTTTTGGCGATCCTGCGCCTATCCCTCCGGGTTTCAGCACCCGGCCAAAGCGTCGCCCCACCAAAGACGAAACGCCCCGGTGTATACATGATACACCGGGGCGCGATCTTCTCGGCCAGTTCGTCGCGGTCTTACGCGATCAGTTGGGTTCGGGCTCCATACCGTCATCGGTGCGCGGCGGGCGCGGCTTGGAGGTCTTGGGAATCGCGGTGACGCTGGGTATGTCGCTGCTGGCGCTGCCATCGTCATCCTCGCCCCGATCCAGCGGCTCGCCCCTGATCACCTTGGTGATCTCGTCGCCGGTGAGCGTCTCGTATTCCAAGAGCCCCTGCGCGAGCCTTTCGAGATCGTCGCGCTTTTCGGTGAGGATGCGCTTGGCGGTCTCATACCCCTCATCGACGATCCGTCGCACCTCGGCATCGATACGCTCCTGCGTCTCGGGCGAGGCGTTGGAGGACTGGAACATGCCCTGCTGCTCATTGGGGGCATAGTCGATATTGCCCAGCTCGTCGGAAAACCCGAACTGCGTGACCATGGCCCGCGCGATCTTCGAGACCTGCTGGATGTCGCTCGCCGCGCCCGAGGTCACGTTCTCCTTGCCGAAGGTCAGCTCCTCGGCGACCTTGCCGCCCATCGCCATGGCAATCTTGGACTTGTACTTGGTGAAGGTGACGGAAAGCTGGTCGCGCTCGGGCAGCGACAGAACCAGCCCCAGCGCACGCCCGCGCGGAATGATTGTGGCCTTGTGGATCGGGTCATGCTGGGGCACGTTGAGCCCGACGATGGCATGGCCGGCCTCGTGATAGGCGGTGAGTTTCTTCTCGTCCTCGGTCATCACCATCGACCGTCGCTCCGCCCCCATCATCACCTTGTCCTTGGCGTTCTCGAAATCCTCCATCGTGACGAATCGTCGGCCCACCCGCGCGGCCATCAGCGCCGATTCGTTCACGAGATTTGCCAGATCGGCACCCGAAAACCCCGGCGTGCCACGCGCGATGATGCGCAGATCCACATTCGGGCCCAGCGGCACCTTGCGCGCATGCACGCCGAGGATCTTCTCGCGGCCCTTGATATCGGGGTTTGGCACCTGCACCTGCCGGTCGAAACGCCCCGGGCGCAGCAGCGCGGGGTCGAGCACATCGGGGCGGTTCGTCGCGGCCACGATGATCACACCCTCATTGGCCTCGAAGCCGTCCATCTCGACGAGCAGCTGGTTGAGCGTCTGCTCGCGCTCGTCATTGCCGCCACCATAGCCCGCACCGCGCGAGCGGCCCACCGCGTCGATCTCGTCGATGAAGACGATGCAGGGCGCGTTCTTCTTGGCCTGCTCGAACATGTCGCGTACACGCGACGCGCCGAC
>PWLT01000149.1 GCA_003558415.1 Hyphomicrobiales bacterium | reverse complement strand
CCAGATATGGCGCAGGTCGGCCACGTCCTTGCGTTTCTGTTCAAGCGCCTGAAGGTCTTTTTTTGTGTGACAGGCCAAGCCGGAGCAGCAACCGCCCCACCGAGGAACGATGCACCTTGAGGCCGTGTTCCGACCCCAGTTCCACCGTCAGTTCGTCTATCGTGAGATCGGGTCGGGCCGCGATCCGGCGCTCCACCCAGCCCTTGACGCCGGTCAGTTTGCCACGCCCGGGATTGCCCTGCGGCTTTGGCGCAAGCGATCCGGTCTCGCGCTTGAGCCGCACCATGTCGTTGACGAACTTGATCGAAACGCACAGTCGCCGCGCTGCCTCGGTGTGCGTATCGCCTTGCTCGACAAGCGCCACGGCGCGTTCGCGCAATTCAACCGGATGCGGTTTGCCCATCCCTGACCCCCATATCTGCCTCAATGGCAGGGAATCACACACAGCCCGCTTTGGGAATCCCGAATCCGATCAGGAGCGACACGCTCTAAAGGCATCGGAAGTCTTGCCGTTCGTAGCGCGACGGGGTCCGGTGAGTCCAAATGATCGCGCTGCCCTCCGCCGCAGGTTCCGATCGCTCGCACGGGCGCGGTCCCTTCACACCCGGCGCAGCGCGAGCACCGCGTTGAGCCCGCCGAAGGCGAAGGCGTTGGAGAGCGCCACATCCACCGTCGCCTCGCGCGCCTCGTTGGGCACGACATCAAGGGCGCATTCGGGGTCGGGCTCCTCATAGCCGATGGTGGGGGCCACAATGCCGTCACGCAGCGCCATGATGCAGGCGAGCAACTCCACCGCGCCGGTGCCCCCAATCAGATGGCCGTGCATCGACTTCGTCGACGAGATCATCAGCCGGTCGGCATGATGGCCGAAAACCTCCGCGACGGCGGCGCATTCGGTCTTGTCATTGGCGGCGGTGCCGGTGCCGTGGGCGTTGATGTAGCCCACCGAATCGGCAGCCACCCCCGCGTCGCGCAACGCCCCCGCCATGGCCCGCGCCGCGCCCTGGCGCGAGGGCATGACGATATCGGCGGCATCCGAGCTCATCGCGAAGCCCACGATCTCGGCGAGGATATCGGCGCCGCGCGCCCGCGCATGCTCGTATTCCTCGAAGACGAAGACCCCCGCGCCCTCGCCCTGGACCATGCCGTTGCGATTGGCCGAGAAGGGACGGCAGGCGTCGCGCGACATCACGCGCAGCCCCTCCCACGCCTTCACGCCGCCGAAACACAGCATCGACTCGGATCCGCCGGTGAGCATGACATCCGCGCCGCCCGCGCGGATCAGCTGAAACGCCAGCCCCATGGCGTGATTCGACGAGGCGCAGGCGGTGGCGATGGTGAAGCTCGGGCCGGTAAGCTGGAACTCCATGCTCAGATGGCTCGTGGCGGCGTTGTTCATCAGCTTGGGCACCACGAAGGGATGCACCCGGTTCTTCCCCTCCTCATAGACGGTGCGGTAGTTCTCGTCCCATGTTGTCACACCCCCGCCGGCGGTGCCCAGCACCACGCCCGAGCGCAGCGCAAGCTCTTCGCCGAAGCTCAGCCCCGACTGGGCCACCGCCTCGCGCGCCGCGATCTGGGTGAACTGTGTGAAACGGTCGAAGAGCGCGATCTGCTGGCGGTTGAAATGTGCCTCCGGCTTCCAGCCCTGCACCTGCCCGCCGATGCGGATGGCGAGGCGTTCGACATCGCGGAATTGAAGCTCGGTGATGCCGCAGCGCCCCTCACGGAACCCCGCGAGCGTTCCCGCCACGTCATGGGCCAGTGAATTGACTGTTCCCATGCCGGTGACGACGACGCGCCTCATCCGTGTTGTTCGGCAACGAGTTTCTCCACGGCAGCGACGATTGCCGCGACCGAGGAGATGTCGAACTCGCTCTTTTCGGGCTCGTTGGCGTTGTAGGGCACCGAAATGTCGAAGGCCTCCTCGATCGCGAAGATCGATTCCACCAGCCCGAGGCTGTCGATGCCCAGATCCTCGAGGCTCGCATCCATCTTCACGTCGGCGGGCTCGAGCACCGCCTGTTCGGCGATGATGGCGATCACCCTGTCGCGCACGCTCTCGGTCATGGCCTATCCCTCACTCTGGATCCGAGGTTTAGTCATTGCCGAAGCGGTTGCAAACAGCTTTCTGCCTTCTTGCGCTCAACTCCGTGCGGTCCATGACGGCGGCTCAACGGACCGACCCCGGGCCTCTCCGGGGGGCGGCCGCGCCGCCGCGCCCAGGTTAGCTGCCCAGCCCGTTCAACTCGACCCCCGCGCTCAGCAGCGCCTCGATCACCGCCTCGTCGCGCGAATAGACGTCGTCACGGAAGTTCATCTTGCCGCGTACATCGGTGAAGGCCGTGCGATAGACCAGATGCGTCGGCACCGGGGTGTCGAGATAAACCCTGGTCTGCTGTCCGCTGCGATGGATGCGGTCGAAATGCGCCTGCGGATCCTCGACCTGCGGCGCCAGCAGGATATGGGCGAACTCTTCCGGGTCCTCGAGGCGCACGCAGCCGTTGGAATGGGCCAGAACGCTGGTGTTGAACAGATTGCGCTCGGGCGTGTCGTGCAGGTAGATCGCATAGGGGTTGGGGAACATGAACTTGACCTTGCCCAGCGGGTTCGACGGCCCCGGCGGCTGGCGCAGTTTGAAGGGCAGGTTGCGCGCCGAATAGGCGGCGAAGTTCACTCGGCTGCGATCCACGACCCGGCCCTGCGAGTCGATCACCTGAAGCTGTCCGTGCGCATGAGGGTTGGCCTGAAGCGCCGCCATGTAGCTGCGCCCGATTATCGAGCGCGGGATCGTCCAGTCGGGGTTGATCTCCATGTAGGTCATGTCCTCGGAAAACTCGGGCGTCTGCAGATTGGTCCGGCGCTCTCCGATGATCGAGGTCGTCTCGAAAGTGATCTGGTGGTTGTCGATGATCCGCGAGGAAAAATCGGCCATGTTCACCCAGATGTGGCGCTCGCCACGCGGCAGGTTCAGCCAGCGCTCGCGCTCCAGCGCAACGATGACGCTGCGCAGGCGTTCGCGGGCACTGACATTGATCGCGCGCAGCGTGCGCTCTCCGGCGATGCCGTCCTCGTCCAGGCCGTGCGCGCGCTGGAAACGTTGCACCGCCTCCTGCAACATGCCGTCATAGCTCGCGCCCGCGCTGCGATCCATGTAGCCCATCGCGATCAGCCGGTCGCGCAGGGCGATCACCGCGCTGCCGGTATCGCCGGGATCCAGCCGCGAGGCCGGGACCGGATCGCCCCAGCCGCCGCGCGCGATCTGGTCCTGCAATTCCATGCGTGCGCGCACGAGGCGGCTGTATTCCGGTGCCGAGGGCATCACCCCGCGCAGGATCGCGGCGGGGTCGGCGCCCTCGCCCAGCCGGGCCAGCATCTCTGCCTTGTCCAGCTCCGGCGGCTGGCGCTTGATGGTGTCGAGCACCCGCGAGGGGGTGAGCACCCCGGTATGCAGGTCGGAGGCGTATTGCAGGAAGGTGCGGCTCATGCGGACCTCCAGCAGCCCGCGATCGCGTTCGCTGGCCACGCCGTGGAAATCGGCCTTGAGCCCGTCGAGATCGTAACGCCGGGCCGGGAGCGCGTGATCGCTCGCTCGGCTGAGCGAGGCGAGAAACGAGGCGCGCCGCTCGGCATCCTCGGCCGATGTCCAAAGTGGTGCGAAATCGCGTTCGCGGTAGAAGGCCGCGAGCATTTCGTCCTCGGAGGCGGCCTCGGCCACCGCCTGTTTGAAGGCGGTGAACTGCGGCGTGAACTGCGCCTGCGCGGCTGCGGGCAGGTACAATATCGCCAGCAGCAGGCAGGCCGCGGCGAACCGCAGGGCGCGGCTGCGCGGATGCTGTGCGGTCGGCGTTTCGGTTAAGGTCATGATCCCCCCGGACAATCGATACGATCCTATGACCTCACGATCAGGTGAGTCGTCGCGAGGGTAAATTCACAACAGCGATATCAAGCGCCCCGGCGCGACTTTTTCGCCGAGCATGGCGAATGCGCCATAGTTCGCTGCAACAGTAACGAAATATAAGCAGTTTTTCGCTCATTATCCCTGTTCACCGGAGAATCCGGCGCGTCGCGCTTGGGAATCGATTCGGCTTGTGGCAGTAATTGTGTTGCGCGACGGCGCGACAGGCTGCGGACAACGCAGCGAAAACCAAAACGGGACAGGCCAGTTCACAATGACAAAGAGCAATCCTTCGGGCTTTACGCGGCGTGGCATTCTGGCGGCTTTCGCCGCGACGACCGTGGCCGCGGCGCCGACCTACTCCCATGCCTTCAGCTTTCTGCGCCGGGCCGGCGACATCCGGCGGCTGAAGATGTACAACCCCCGCACCGGGGAATCGATGGACACCGTCTACTGGATCGAGGGTGAGTACATCACCGAGGCGCTGCGCGAGATCACCTATTTCATGCGCGACTGGCGCAACGACGCGACCAAGGCCATCGACACCCGCACCGTCGACATCATGGCCGCCGCGCATCGGCTGCTCGAGATCGACGAGCCCTATGCGCTGCTTTCGGGTTATCGCTCGCCGCAGACCAACAGAATGCTACGCGCGCGCGGGGGCGCGGTGGCAAGCAACTCGCTGCACCTCAAGGGCGAGGCGGCCGATCTGCGGCTCAACAGCCGGACGGTCAACCAGATGGCACGCGCGGCCACCGCGCTGGGCGCCGGCGGAGTCGGGCGCTACTCGCGCTCCAACTTCGTGCATATGGATTGCGGCCAGACGCGCAGCTGGGGGAGCTGAACCTCGAGACGGCGCCTTGCGGCCGGCCTCCGAACTCCTGGTGATTGCGCACACGGCTTTGGTGGTGGAGCGCGCTCAAACCGGTGGGCGAAGGGGGCACATTGGCAAGCAGCGAGGTTCCCCACACGGCGGATGAGGCAGACAATCAGCCGCCGCCGCGTCCCGATCGCGATCTGTGGGGCGCGGATGCCGCGCTGCGCTGTGCTTTCGACCAATTGCCGCGGGATGCAACAGCGCTCGCCGCGCTGGCGCGCAGACTGGGCACCGCGCAGGCAGCATCCGCGGCACGGGCGGCAAACCGCCATCCACCCGAACTGCGGATCCGTGATCGCGCCGGCCGCCGCCGGGACGAGGTGCTATTCCACCCCGCCTATGACGACTTCCTGCGCCTCGGGCTCGAGGCGGGATATGCCGCGCGCGCCTGGGAGGAGGCGCCCGGCGGCCATCTCGCCCATGCCGCGATGGTCTATCTGCACAGCCAGGTCGAGCCGGGCAGTTGCTGCCCGATGACGATGACCTATGCGGCGGTGCCCGCGCTCGCGCCCGAGCCCGCGCTTGCCGCGCGCTGGCGGCCGAAACTCTGCGCGCGCGAATATGACCCTGATCAGGCGCCGCTCTCGGCCAAGGGGGCCGCGACCATGGGCATGGCCATGACGGAACGCCGGGGCGGATCGGACCTGCGCGGCACCGAGACGCGGGCCGAGGCCGACGGCGACGCCTGGCGGCTGAGCGGCGAGAAATGGTTCTGCTCGGCGCCGATGTCGGACGGGTTTCTCACGCTTGCCCGCGCGCCGGGCGGTCTGACCTGCTTTGTGGTGCCACGCTGGCTGGAGGATGGCAGCCGCAACGCGATCCATCTGCTGGGGCTCAAGGACAAGCTCGGCAACCGCTCCAACGCATCGGCCGAGATCGAATACGCCCGCGCTTTCGCGGAACGCCTCGGCGAAGAGGGCGACGGTATCCGCACCATCCTGACCATGGTCCACCATACCCGCCTCGACACCGCCATGGCGCCCGCCGGGCTGATGCGCGCCGCGCTCGACGAGGCCTGGTGGTGGTGCGCGCATCGCAGCGCGTTCCAGCGCCGGCTGATCGACCAGCCCCTGATGCGCGCCGTGCTTGCCGATCTGACGCTCGACTGGGAGGCGGCGCTGGCGCTGGGGCTGCGCGTGGCGCGCGCCTTCGATGCCGGGGAGGCGGAGGTCGATCGCGCCTTCGCGCGCATCTCCGTGGCGCTGGCGAAGTTTCTCGCCAACAAGCGCTGCCCCGTCGTCGTCGGCGAGGCGATGGAGGTGCTGGGCGGCAT
>PWLT01000056.1 GCA_003558415.1 Hyphomicrobiales bacterium | reverse complement strand
TCGGCGCGGCTGATCGACGGGGTGGCGGCGTTTGTGGTGATGGTTGTGCTGATCGCCATGGCGCTGGGGCGCGAGCGCATCGCGATGCGCTACGAGATCTGGCGCGCAATGCATGCGGTTCTGGCGCTGGCGCTGGTCGTGCTGACGGTCTACCACGCGCTCGAACACGGCTTCTACGCCTCTGAAGGAGCGATGCGCGTGTTCTGGCCGGTGCTCGGCCTGTGTGTCGTAGTGCCGATGCTCTCGGTCTATCTGCGCAAGTGGCTCAGCATGCGGCGCCACGGCTGGACGGTCGAGACGGTGCGCCCGCGCGCCGAGCGGATGTGGGAGGTGACGATCCGCAGTGCCACCGGCGCGCCGCTGGATTTCCGCGCCGGGCAGTTCGGCTGGCTCGCCGCGCGGGGAGAACGACTGCCGATCTATTTCGATCACCCGTTTTCCATCGCTTCGGCGCCGCAGGACGGCACGCGGCTACGCTTTCTGATCCAGGAAGCGGGCGATTTCACCGACCGGATCGGCGAGCTGCCCGAAGGCCGTCGTGTCGGGGTCGACGCGCCGCATGGCAGCTTCACCACCGACGCGGTCGAAGATCAGGAGGCATTCGTGCTGATCGCCGGTGGCGTGGGGATCGCGCCGATCGTCGGCATCCTCGAGGATCTCGCTTCGCGCGGCGAGACACGCCCGGTACGGCTGATCTACGCCGCGCGCGAGAAGGCATCATTGATCGATCGCAAGATGCTGCAACCCGCGCTCGACGCGCTCGGCGCATCGACGATCCTGCTGGCCGATGATGCGCAGGAAGGTGATGCGGAGATCCGCAAGGGGCCTGTGAGCGAGGCGCATCTGCGCGAGGCGCTCGACGGGCTCAAGCCCGAGCGCACGGCAGCGCTGATCTGTGGCCCGGGCGGCATGATCACCGCGGTGAGCGACACGTTGCACGAGATCGGCATGCCGCTCGAGGGGATTCACTATGAGCGTTTCGATTACGGCGCGGCGGGCGGATCGGCCAAGGACAGGATGATCCTCAACCGATTCCGCCTTACCGGGGTCGTGGTGCTGCTTTTCGTGGTGGCGTTCGCTCTGCGCTGAGTCCCGCGCAGCGCGCCGGCGTCAGTCGGCAAGCATATAGGCGATGATCGCGGCACGCATCTCAGCCTCCGGGGCATAGTGATCGGGCAGGAAGCCCTCGAGCCAAAGCGCCTGCTCCTCGGGTGTATCGCCCTCGACCCCGCGCATGATCCGCGCCGGCGTCGCGTGGCATCCGGAGCAATCCTGGGCGTAGCCCTCGGCGCCCATCTCGACATCGGCGGCCAGCAGGTCCTCGGCAGTGACCTCGGCCTCGGCCTTGACCTCGTCCTTGTCGGCGTCCTTCTCGTAGGCTGCGGCCGCACCGAGCCCGAGGCCGAGAGCGGCGGCGATACCGATGGCAATATGTCGCATGACTGATCCTTCATCTGTGCGTTGGCGCCCCCATCCTGCCCTGAGTCGCGGGCTCGGCCAAGCATCGTGGCCCGGTTGCCGGCACGATGCCGCCACGGCAATCGGCGGAATCGCGCATTCACCGTTCACCTCCGCGGCATTTGACCGATAGCGGCGCTCTGGTAAGATGTGTCTGCGATAAAACATTTCAACAGAGGTGAGTTCCATGAAATCCAGCCACATATTCGCTTCCGGCGCGCTTGCACTCGTTATCGGCACGGGCGCCGTGCTCGCCGACCCGATCCGCGACGCCATCGACGCGCGCCAGGCCCAGTTCACGCTTTTCGCCTACAATATCGGGCCGCTGGTGCAGATGGCCCAGGGCGATATCGATTACGATTCGGAAATCGCCCAGCGTTCGGCCGACAATCTCGCCGCGCTGACCCACACGCATCAGGATCGTCACTGGCCCGAGGGCTCGGACAATGCCAGCGTGGATAACACGCGCGCGCTGCCCTCGATCTGGGAGGACGCGGAGGATTTCGCCAGCAAGTTCGCGGATCTGCGCGCGGCCACGGCGGCGTTTCAGGAGGCGGCGGGTCAGGATCTGGCCAGCCTGCAAGGGGCGCTCGGCCCGGTGGGCAACGCCTGCGCCGCCTGTCACGACGCGAACCGCGCCGAAGAGTAAAACCGGTGACCGAACGGGTGACCCCCGCCCCTGTCCACGCGACGGCATGGGGGCGGCGATGCGCCGTGTGATCGCCTTGCTCGCCCTTGTGGGGCTGATCGCCCTGGGCGGCTGGGTCTGGCTGACACGTCCCGTACCACTGGAGGAGGATGCGCTGGCCGGCCTCGAAGGCGATGCGGCGCGTGGCGAGGCGGTGTTCTGGGCGGCGGGCTGTGCATCCTGCCATGCCGCGCCCGAGACGGAGGACGAGGAACGGCTCGTGCTCGCCGGGGGGCAGCGTTTCGAATCACCCTTCGGCACGTTCGTCGCACCGAACATCTCGCCCGATCCCGAGCACGGCATCGGGGCGTGGGATTTCGAGGCCTTTGCCAATGCGATGCTGCGCGGCATCTCGCCCGAGGGACAGCATTATTTCCCCGCCTTCCCCTACACCGCCTATCTTCGGGCCGATCCGCAGGATGTCGCCGATCTGTGGGCCTACTGGCAGGATCTGCCGCACAGCGAAGCCCCGGACGCGCCGCATGAGATCGGATTTCCCTTCAATATCCGGCGCAATCTGGGCGTCTGGAAGCGGCTCTACATGGATGACGGCTGGGCGGTCGCGGGCGATCTGACGGAGCAGGAGACGCGCGGGCGCTACCTGGCCGAGGCGCTGGCCCATTGCGGCGAGTGCCACACGCCGCGCGATGCCTTGGGCGGGCTCGACCGGACCCGCTGGCTCGCGGGGGCGCCGAACCCGGCGGGCGATGGGCGCATCCCCGATATCCGGCCCGGCACGCTGGGGTGGTCACAAAGCGAGATCGCGGGCTATCTGCAATCGGGTTTCACGCCCGAATTCGACGTGGCCGGGGGCAGCATGGCGAACGTGGTGCGCAGCCTTTCGCAGCTCCCGCGCGAGGATCTCGACGCCATCGCCGCCTATCTGCTGCGTGTCGAGGGCTGAGTTCAGCCCGCGCCCAGCCGCGCCAGCCGGGCCTCGCGCAGCCGCGCGAAATCCTCGCCCGCGTGATAGCTCGACCGCGTCAGCGGCGTGGCCGAGACCATCAGGAAGCCCTTGCCATAGGCGGCCCTCTCATAGGCGGCGAATTCGTCGGGAGTGACGAAGCGGTCGATGCGGTGATGCTTGGGCGTCGGCTGCAGGTACTGACCGATGGTGAGGAAATCGACATCGGCCGAGCGCATGTCGTCCATCACCTGCAAGACCTGCGGGCGCTCCTCGCCCAGCCCGACCATGATGCCCGACTTGGTGAACATCGCCGGGTCGAGTTCCTTGACCCGCTGGAGCAGGCGAAGCGAATGGAAATAGCGCGCGCCGGGGCGGACCTCCTGGTAAAGGCCAGGCACGGTTTCGAGATTGTGGTTGAACACGTCCGGCCGCGCGGCCACGACCGTCTCGAGCGCCGAGGGCGGGCATTTGAGGAAATCCGGTGTCAGGATCTCGATCGTCGTGTCCGGCGCACGGTGGCGGATCGCGCGGATCGTCTGCGCGAAATGCTCGGCCCCGCCATCGTCGAGATCGTCGCGGTCAACGCTGGTGACGACCACATGGTTGAGCCCGAGCTTCTCGACCGCATGGGCGACGCGTCCGGGCTCAAAGGCGTCGAGCGCATCGGGCCGCCCCGTGGCCACGTTGCAGAAGGTGCAGCCGCGGGTGCAGATCTCGCCCATGATCATCATGGTCGCGTGGCCCGCGCTCCAGCACTCGCCGACATTGGGGCAGCCGGCTTCCTCGCAGACGGTGAGGAGTTTGTTTTCCTTGATGATCTCGCGCGTCTGGCGATAGCCCTTGGAAGTCGGGGCCTTGACCCGGATCCAGTCGGGCTTGCGCAGAACCTCTGTATCGGGGCGGTGCGCCTTCTCGGGGTGGCGTTGCGCGGGGGCGGACAGATCGCGTGGGCTCATCGGGTTCCCTTTCTTTGCGCCCCTACATAGCGCCACGCGACGGCAATGTCCAAAGCCCCGCAGCGCGCGCATCCTGACGCGCGCGCTGCAACCGCGCCGCAGGATCCGGCGTATCAGCCGATCAACGGGGGGCGCCCGCCCGAGACCTCGTCATAGTGACGTTTGAGCCGCGTCAGGGCGATGCGCAGCACGATCTTGCCCGAGCGCGCCGACCAGCCCATGCGGCGTTCGGTCGCCTCCAGCCCCTCCAGGTAACAGCAGCAGCGCAGCGCCACATCGCCCAGCCCCGGACCCAGATCGCGCAGCGCCGCCGCGACCCGTTCGCGCGCCGCGCGCGGGCCGTCACCCGGCCCGTCACCGGCGCTGAACCCGCCGCGATCGCCGCCGGTGAGGAAACGGTCCCAGTTCTGCGCCACGCGCGGACCCATCTGGGCAAGTTCAAAATCCTCGCGCAGCCGCTCGGCGGCGGTGACGAGTTCCGCATTCAGGAAGGGTTTTCCATCCCGGTCGCGCCGCCGCGCCAGCATCGCCACTGGCGACTCGGCGGCGTTGTAGCGCATCCGCTCGCGCCCGCCGCCATCGGTGCTGATCTCGCGTGTGTCCCACTCGCGGTGCTGTGCGGCAAAGGGCGCGGGAGCCTCGGAGAACCCCGTCGCCTCGTCTTCGCTCAAGAGCCGCTTGAGCGCCGCGCGCCCGGCCTGGGTGATGACATAGCTCGCCACCCGTCCGCTGCGCCGCAGGGCGATCCAGTCCTTGAGCGCGAAGGCCTGTGCGACCTCGCGCGCCACCACGGCGATCCGGGTGGCGGTGCCATCGGGGCCTTCCTTCATCACCACGGCTTTCTCCATCTCCGGCGCCACGGCGAGGATCGCACCGCTTTCGCTGAGCCGGCGCAGGATGCGCCGGGCCTCGCGCGATATGGTTTCGGCGTCGCAGATGGTCGTCTTTCCGGTGCGCAAACTTGCGGTCATGTGCAGGCTGTCCTCGTCTGGGTCGGCTGAACGACGCTCCGCCCCGGCCCCGGCAATGCCATGCCTGCCGGCTGCCCCGGTGGACCGTCCCAGCAGATCGAGGGCCTCGTCCACAAGCGGATCGTCCCGACGATTCTCGAACCGGCGTACCCTGCGCAGGATGGTCGAGGGATGGCAGCCTTCCCTGCGGGCGAGCATCCGCAGCGATGCCCCCGTTTCGGTGTGCGAGAGATAGAGTCGCACGCTGTCGGGAACCCAGCCGGGGAGGTCGCGTGTGGTCTGGAAATTCGTCGTCATGCCGCGCGCCCCCCAAGCCGCTGCCATGCCCCGGTCAGAAAAGTATCCACAACCATCGGGTGCAATCGTTACCGGTTCGTTAACAATGCGTCGGGATGTTGATAATTGCTTTCAATTCCTAAACCGTACTGAAAGGAACGTTCGCAGCTCGCGAGGAGTCCGCAACACCCGCTTGAGTTGAGTCACCCTGCCCTCCACGAAACATCTCGCGGAGGTCCGATGTCCGAGCTGCATTCCCAGATCGCCCGCCTGAAACGCCCGCGGCTGCTGATCCGCGCCGCGCGGATCGGGCTTGCCGATTACCGCCGCACGCGCCTGCTGCGCGCCCTCCTCGCCGGCACCCGCACGGTCGAGGATATCGTCGCGCGGCTGATCGAACACGAAGCGCACGCCGAAGCCCAGCGCCGCGCCGGCGAAGCGAGCTACAGCGTTGCGCGGCATGTCGAGATCCTGATCTCGCTGATGGCCGAGGCGCGCCACCTCCCCGTCCGCGCGCAGGCCCGCGAGAGCGGAAAGCCGATGCGCCCCGCACCGCCGCCCGGGACCAGCGCCCCCTGCCGACCCGACCCCGCGGCAAGCCGCCACCCCGACGATGTCGGTCGCGAGAGGCTGCCGGGCTGAACGCTCCGACATGGCCCCCGGCACACCCGTCACCGGGTTCGGGAGAGCGTGATTGAGTCAGGGTGAATCATGGTCATCCGACTTCATTCCGTTCGGAAGTGGGCGGCGGGCGCATTCGCGCCCACCTCGGGCGGCCGCATGCCCTCTGTCAGGTTCTGGACGAGTCCGATTAAACACAACACGCTCTACCCAGCGCCGTTGGC
>PWLT01000295.1 GCA_003558415.1 Hyphomicrobiales bacterium | reverse complement strand
GTCCTGTTTGCAGCGAGCAATTGGCTCACAATCAGGCCTGGCATCAGCAATAAGCTGACTTTATCTAAGGAAATCGAATGGGTTTAATGCCCATTTCTGTCCAATAACAGGAAACCTCTGGGGCGCAAGCAGTTCAGGGGTTTCTTTTTTTAGTACACCACAGGAAAATAATCCCCAAAGCACCTGTTGCAGCAGTCCGGCGCAAAACACGATACATAACCCGACATTTGGATTTGGGGGACTAACTACAAAGCATTGCATATATGGGGATTCCGGCATCTGCGGTTCCGGATTTTTGGTTTATTTGGGACCAAATACGCACGGCCGTGTGTCTGCAGATGTGGACCTAAAGCATTGCGTCCCTACATCTTTGTGTTTTCCACTTTCCAAACTTTGATGTGGACGCAAAGCATTGCGTCCCTAAATCTTAATACTTTCCACTTTCCGAACTTTATACTTTGTAAAAACCACAGCTTTCGGAATCAATAAATTAATTGCCATGGAGGCAATGAGGAAATCACCTCATCAGAGTAATATCACCCTGGAGTGTCACCTTTTTTCCATTGATCAGTTCAACTATTGCGTAGTATGAAAACACAGCCGGTTTCATACGCTGTCCGTTGAATCTGCCATCCCATCCATAATAGGGATCATTGGGTGGGAAATTGTATTTTTCAAATACTTTGTTGCCCCATCTATCGAAAATCATGAACTCCTCGACTTCTCTGACATTATTATCGGCGTAGATTAAAATGATCTCGTTGATTCCATCATTATTGGGAGAGAAAGCATTGGGGATGTAAACATTAATTATCTCTTCCACTTCAATAGTGATCGAATCCCTGACCATACAGCCATTGGCACCCATTACCTCAAACACATAAGTGGTCGTCTCCATCGGCTCACTTACAGGCTGTTTACAATCCATGCAATCCAAATAATCCGGAGGGCTCCAGTAGAAATAATCAATATACTCCTCTGTTTGATTGATCCATGCATTGAGTTCAACTTCATCACCGAGGTTGATGGTTCTGTCCTCTCCGATATCCACGATAATATTGTTTTCATAGACTTCCAACTTCAGTATGACTTCGTGATTACAGCCCACTTCAGCATCGAAAACTTCAATATAGGTACCGGTTTCCGAATAAATTTCATCGTAAAACTCAAAATAGTCACCTTCGCAAATTTCCTGAACCATGGTATCCCTGGTAATCGGCATTACAACTAGCTCCAAAACCTCGATGGAATCACATCCATTGGTGGTGTTGAAATGGTGTTCATATACACCGGATTCAGTGTATTCCACTCCCTCAAATACATAGGTTTCGCCCTCACAAATAGTCGCCGATTGGACATCAGTATGGCCCGAATACACAACCAGGTCCATTGAAACAATGCTGTCACAACCGAAGTGCCCGGTAAGCGTATCTACAAAATGTCCCGATTCAGATAAATAAGTACCATTAAACCAGATCGAATCACCCTCGCATATATTTACCTGCAGATGGGTTCCACTAATTGGATAAATACTAAGATCTAAAACCAATATGCTGTCACATCCATGCAAACCAACGAGTGTATCCATATAAATTCCGGATTCAGAGAGTACCTGACCCTGCCATTCGATGGATTCGCCTTCGCAAATGGTAAGTTCATTAATTTCGACCTGCTCAGGCAGTACAGTCAATTCGACCTGGACAATGCTGTCGCAGCCTTCCACACCCTGGTAATTTTGTACATAAGTTCCCGATTCATTCAGCCACTCTCCATTCCAGAAATAGGATTCACCGGCACAAATGGTTACCTCATTGACAGAATGGAATGTTTCAACAACTGTAATCTGAAGCAACACCGGTTTGTAACAACCCAAGCCGTTGGGGATGGTATCTTCAAAGACTCCCGGCTCATCGTAAATGGTACCGTAGAATTCAAATTCTTCCTCTTCGCAGATTACCACCTCGATCGTTTCAGATTCGATCTCAATGACATATAATTCCAGAGAGACTATGCTGTCACAACCAGCCGAATTGGTAAGTGTATCGAAATAAATTCCGGATTCGAAGATGGTTTCACCAGCAAATTCGTAATAATCTCCGTCGCAAATCTCTACAAATTTGGAGGTTTGGGAATTCTCATTGACCAGCACATTCAATGTCACCAGAGTGTCGCAGTGAATATCGGAAGATAGGACCTCCTGAAAAGTGCCGGATTCGAAATAAGCATTTCCATTGTAGTAAAGCGTATCGCCTTCACAAATGGAGAAAGTTAATTCGGTTTCAGGAAGCGGATTAACTACCAGATTCAAAATCACCGTAGAATCACAACCCTCCGCATCTGAAATTTCTGCTGTATAAATACCACTCTCAGTGAGCAATTGACCATGAAAATCATAGGTATCACCCTCACAAATTTCGGCAGTTGCATGTCCTTCAGGTGGAGGTGAAATAGAGAGTTCGAGGGTAGCAATGCTGTCACAGCCATCGGTTGTCACAAACTCCGCTGTATAGGTGCCGGCTTCGGTCAGCCACTCACCGTCAAAATAATAAGACTGGCCCTGACAAATCTCCACACTCTCAAACCCTTCGAGAGGAGGCAGAATTGAAAGGTCAATTGTTACAATACTATCGCAGCCTTCACTTGTCACAAACTCTGCTGTATAGGTGCCGGCTTCGGTCAGCCACTCACCATCAAAATAATAGGACTGGCCCTGGCAAATCTCCACACTTTCAAACCCTTCGAGAGGAGGCAGAATTGAAAGGTCAATTGTTACAATACTGTCGCAGCCTTCACTTGTCACAAACTCCGCTGTATAGGTGCCGGCTTCGGTCAACCATTCACCGTCAAAATAATAGGACTGGCCCTGACAAATCTCCACATCAAAATGCCTGGTTATCTCAGGAGCGGACACCAGGGTCAATACTACCACACTGTCGCAACCTCCAACTGTTTGGAAAGTGTCTATGTAAATGCCGGGTTCTGTCAGTAAGTTACCATTGAAATCATAGGTCCCACTCTCGCAGAATTCAGCTGTTATTTCATTTTGAATTATAGGTGTCAATCTGAGGTCTAAGTGAGCAATACTATCACAGCCTGATGGGGTTGAAATGGTAGCCGAGTAATTGCCCGGTTCATAGAGAATTTGGCCGTGGAAGTTATAGGTGCCACCGGGACAGACATATCCGATTTCGCCACCTTGTGGCGGTGGAAGAACAGTGAGGTTTAAAATAACCGTGCTGTCACAACCCTCCGGTGTTGTCAACAGAAATTCGTAAGATCCTTCTTCATGCAAATTCAAGCCGTTGTACCAGAATGAACCTCCCTGACATATAGACTCATTGATCACTTTGGTAGGAGCGGGAAGTACTGTGAGATGGAGGTTGACTATTATTTCACACCCATCAGAATTGGTCGTTGCTTTAGAATATGAGCCTGGTTCGGTCAATAATTGTCCGTCAAATTCATAGAAACTACCCTCACAAATGGTTCTCTGAATAAAGGTCTCTTCAGGCGGAATAATAATAAGAGTGAGAGCAATGATGGTATCGCATTCTCCCGGATTGGATTGAACCCCAAAATACGTTCCCGACTCAAACAATTCGGTTCCGAAGAAATCGTAGGATTGTCCCTGGCAGATGAAAGCTGATTTGTTAAGCTGAGGGGGATCGGTGGTATTGAGGGTCAACACAACGATGCTATCACAACCATCCGCGGTAACAAAATCGAAGGAATAGATGCCCTCGGCTTCTAATGGCACACCATTGTAATAATAGGTTTTACCCTGGCAAATAGTTACTGATTTTTCACTTGTCAATACAGGAGTAAAATTAATATTAAGCGTTACGATACTATCACAGCCGGCTTGAGACTCGAAAACACAAGTGTAGGTGCCACTCTCTGTTATAAACTGTCCATCGAAGTAATATTCGGACCCGGTACATCTTTCGACATTAATTTCCGTTTCGATGTCATCCTGGACAAATAGATCTAAAATTATAATGCTGTCACAACCCTGTGCAGTTTGTAACCGCACGTTGTAGGTTCCTTGTGAAGTAAGAGATTGGCCCTCCCATTGATAGGACTCTCCCGCGCAAATATGAGCCTGAAAATACTCCTCAATCGGTGGCAATTCCAAAATAGTCAGATGCACCAGGCTATCGCAACCCTCAGATGTGGTCAATTCAACCACATGGGTACCACCATTGTAAACCTGACCATGGTACTCATAGCTTCCTCCCGAGCATATTTCAACCTCCTTTGTACCTTCTTTTATTGGTAAAACGGTCAGGTTTAGCGTAACTATGCTATCACAGCCTTCAGGAGTTGTCAACTCAGCCGTATATCTGCCTGATTCAGAAAGAGCTTCGCCATTAAAATCATATGCCTGTCCTTGACACACAGTGGCACTTATTTGCGATTGAATAGCCGGGTAAACAATTAGATTCAGATGAACTATACTATCACAGCCTTCCGATGTAGTTAATTCGGCTGTATAATTACCAGACTCATCCAGATTTTGACCATGAAAGTCATATGTTTGACCCTGGCAGATGGTTCTGGTGATATGCTCCTGAGCAGCCGGCAAGACAGTTAATTGCAAATTGATCAAACTATCGCAGCCTCCGGAAGTTTGAACCATATGGGTATAAGTCCCACTATTGGACAGTGATGTCCCGTGAAAATCATACTCCTGGCCGTTGCATATTGTAACATTTTTATACCCCTGGATTACAGGTAAAATAGTTAAATCTAATACTACGATACTATCGCAACCATCAGAAGTGGTAAGTTCTGCCACATAAGTGCCGGGTTCACTGAGAATCTGTCCATGGAAATTATATTCACCGCCCTGGCAAATCTCCACCTCGTAACTGCTTTGGATGGCCGGATTGACAGTCAAATTAAGTGTAACTATGGAATCGCAACCCTGGGGAGTCAAAATTTCCGCTACATAAGTACCTGATTCAGTCAAAGTTTGCCCGTGGAAGTCCAATTCATATCCCTGACAAATTTCTATATCAATGGTATCTGTCAATGCAGGTTCTACGATTAGTTCAAGCGTCACCAAACTATCACAGCCCTCTGCAGTGCTCAGCGTTTCCGTATAAAAACCGCTCTCGTTCAGTTCCGTGCCGTGGAAGTTGTAAGTTTGACCCTGACAGATGCTGACAACTTCACTGCCTTCAATGACCGGAGCTATGGTCAGATTCAAAGTCACTATCGAGTCACAGCCCTCCGCATTGGTGAGCTCCGCTACATACGTCCCTGCCTCATCTACAATTTGTCCGTTAAAGTCAAATTCAGAACCCTGACAAATTTCTATATCAATGGTATCTGTCAATGCAGGTTCTATAATTAGTTCAAGCGTCACCAAACTATCACAGCCCTCTGCCGTGCTCAACATTTCCGTGTAAAAGCCGCTCTCGTACAGCTCCGTACCGTGGAAGTTGTATGTCTGTCCCTGACAAATGCTTACTACTTCACTGCCTTCAAGGACCGGGGCTACCGTCAGGTTCAGTGTGACTATTGAATCGCAGCCCTCCGCATTGGTGAGCTCCGCTACATACGTGCCTTCCTCATCTACAATCTGTCCGTTAAAGTCAAATTCAGATCCCTGGCAGATTTCCACTTCTATTGTCTCTTCAAGGGCAGGTTCGATGGTCAGGTCGAGCGTCACCAAACTGTCGCAGCCTTCTGCAGTGCTCAGCATTTGGGTGTAAATTCCTGTTTCGTCCAGATCAGTGCCGTGGAAGTTGTACGTCTGACCCTGGCAGATGCTGACTACTTCGGTGCCTTCAAGGACTGGGGCGACGGTCAAGTTTAGAGTTACAATTGAATCACAACCCTCGGCATTCGTCAATTCGGCTACATACGTGCCCTCCTCATCTACAATCTGTCCGTTAAAGTCAAATTCAGATCCCTGGCAGATTTCTATTTCAATTGTCTCTTCCAGTGCGGGTTCTATCGTCAGATCGAGCGTCACCAAACTGTCGCAGCCTTCTGCAGTGCTCAACATTTGGGTGTAAATTCCGGTTTCGTCCAGATCAGTACCGTGGAAGTTGTAGGTTTGACCCTGGCAGATACTTACTACTTCGGTGCCTTC
>PWLT01000205.1 GCA_003558415.1 Hyphomicrobiales bacterium | reverse complement strand
TAGGGGCAGCCCGATACGCACATGCGCCAGCCGCGGCATTTTTCCTGATCGATCAGGACCACCCCGTCATCCTCGCGCTTGTAGATCGCGCCCGAGGGGCAGGAGGCCACACAGGACGGGTTGAGGCAATGCTCGCACAGCCGGGGCAGATACATCATGAAGGTGTTTTCGTACTGGCCGTAGATCTCCTTCTGGATGCCGTCGAAATTGTAGTCCTGCCCACGCTTTTCGAACTCGCCGCCCAGGATTTCCTCCCAGTTCGGGCCCCATTCGATCTTCTCCATGCGCTCGCCCGAGACCAGCGAACGCGGCCGCGCGGTCGGGAAGGCCTGACCTTCGGGAGCCGATTTCAGGTGGTCATAGTCGAAATCGAACGGCTCGTAGAAATCGTCGATCTCGGGCAGATCGGGGTTGGCGAAGATATTCGCCAGGATCCGCCACTTGCCGCCCTGCTTCGGGTGCAGGTGGCCCGATTTCGTTCGTGTCCAGCCCCCGTTCCAGCGCTTCTGGTTCTCCCAGTCGCGGGGATAGCCGACGCCCGGCTTGGTCTCGACATTGTTGAACCACGCGTATTCGACGCCTTCGCGCGAGGTCCAGACATTCTTGCAGGTCACCGAGCAGGTGTGACACCCGATGCACTTGTCGAGGTTGAGCACCATTGCGATTTGCGCGCGAACCTTCATTGTGCCGCCTCCTTCTCGCTCGTGGACCCGTCGAGCCAGTCGACCTTGTCCATCTTGCGCACGATCACGAACTCGTCGCGGTTCGAGCCGACCGTGCCGTAATAGTTGAAACCGTAGGATTGCTGCGCGTAGCCGCCGATCATATGCGTGGGCTTGACCACCGCGCGCGTGACCGAATTGTGGATGCCGCCGCGCTGGCCGGTGATTTTCGAGCCCGGCGTGTTCACGATTTTCTCCTGTGCGTGATACATGAAGAGGGTTCCGTCCTTCATTCGCTGGCTGACCACCGCGCGCGCGGTGAGCACCCCGTTGGAATTGAACACCTCGACCCAGTCGTTATCGACGATGCCGGCGGTGCGCGCGTCGGTCTCCGAGAGCCACACGACCGGCCCCCCACGGTTGAGCGTGAGCATCAGCAGATTGTCGGAATAGGTCGAATGGATGCCCCATTTCTGGTGCGGCGTGATGAAGTTGAGCACCACATGCTTCTCGCCGCTGGCCAGGGACTTGGTGGCATCCCCGGTGATGGTCTTGAGATCCACCGGCGGGCGCCAGGTGACGAAGAACTCGCCGAAGGCGCGCATCCACTCATGGTCCTGATAGAGCTGCTGACGCCCCGAGAGCGTGCGCCAGGGGATCAGTTCGTGAACATTGGTCCAGCCGGCATTGTAGCACACCTCCTCGCTCTCGATGCCCGACCAGGTGGGCGAGGAGATGATCTTGCGCGGCTGCGCGGCGATGTCGCGAAAGCGGATCTTCTCGTCTTCCTTGACGCGGGCGAGATGCGCGTGCTCGCGCCCGGTGGCCTTCTCCAGCGCGCTCCAGGCCTTGACCGCGACCTCGCCATTGGTTTCGGGCGCCAGCATGAGCACCACCTCGCAGGCGTCGATGGCGCTTTCGATCTTTGCCATGCCCTTGGTCGGCCCGTCGACTTGCGTGCCGTTGAGCGCCTTGAGGTGGTCCACCTCCGTATCGGTGTTCCAGCTGATGCCCTTGCCGCCATTGCCGATCTTTTCCATCAGCGGGCCGAGCGAAGTGAAGCGTGCGTAGAGGTTGGGATAGTCGCGCTCCACGGCGATGTAGTTGGGCGCCGTCTTGCCGGGGATCAGATCGCACTCGTCGCGCTTCCAGTCCCTGACATGCGGCTGGGCGACTTCCATCGGGCTGTCATGCTGCAGCGGCAGCGCCACGACATCGGTCTCCACGCCCAGGATCTCCGGCGCCACCTCCGAGAATTTCTTCGCGATCGCCTTGAAGATGTCCCAGTCGGATTTGCTCTCATAGGCCGGGTCCACGGCCGCCTGCAGCGGGTGGATGAACGGGTGCATGTCGGAGGTGTTGAGGTCGTCCTTCTCGTACCAACTCGCCGTGGGCAGCACGATATCGGCATAGACGGCGGTGGTGGACATGCGGAAATCGATGCACACCAGCAGGTCGAGCTTGCCCTCGGGTGCGGCGTCGTGCCAGCGGGCCTCGACGGGCTTCTGGCGCCCTTCCTCGCCCAGATCCTTGCCCTGAACCCCGTGATCGGTGCCCAGAAGGTGCTTGAGGAAGTACTCATGCCCCTTGCCCGATGAACCCAGTAGGTTGGAGCGCCACACATAGAGGTTGCGCGGCCAGTTCTCCGGCGCGTCCGGGTCCTGGGCCGACATCTCCAGATCGCCCGACTTGAGCTGCTCCGCGACATAGGCCGCGATATCCTTCTTCGCCGCCTTGGCGGCGCGTCCGACCTCCAGCGGGTTGGTGCGCAGTTGCGGGGCCGAGGGCAGCCAGCCCATGCGCTCGGCGCGGATGTTGTAGTCGATCAGGCTCAGATTGGCCCAGTCCCCCTCGGGCGCCGTGGGGCTGAGGATTTCCTTCGCCGTCACCGTCTCGTAGCGCCACTGGTCGGTATGCGCGTACCAGGCGGAGGTCGAGTTCATCTGCCGCGGTGGGCGACCCCAGTCGAGCGCGAAGGCCAGCGGCAGCCAGCCCGTCTGCGGGCGCAGCTTCTCCTGGCCCACGTAATGTGCCCAGCCGCCGCCCGACTGGCCCACGCAGCCGCACATCACCAGCATGTTGATGACGGCGCGGTAGTTCATGTCCATGTGGTACCAGTGGTTCATCGCGGCGCCGATGATGATCATCGACTTGCCGTTGGTCTTTTCGGCATTGGAGGCGAATTCGCGGGCCACGGCGATGATGCGGTCGCGTGCGACACCGGTGATCCGTTCGGCCCATGCGGGGGTGAAGGGGGTGTCGTCGTCATAGGACACCGCGACGTGATCCCCGCCGAGCCCGCGATCGAGCCCGTAATTGGCGCAGAAGAGATCGAACACCGTCGCGACATGCGCCTCGGATCCATCGGCCAGCTTGATGCGGCGCACGGGCACGTTGCGGGTGAGCACATCGCCGCGCGCGTCGTTCTCGAAGCCGTTGCTGGCCTTGCCGCCGAAATAGGGGAAGTCGACCCCCACGACATCGTCGCGGTGATCCTCCAGTAGGAGGCTCATGCGCAGCTGGACGGGGTCCTTGCCGGCCTTTTCCTCAAGGTTCCAGCGCCCCTGCTCGCCCCAGCGGAACCCGATGGAGCCGTTGGGCACCACCGGCTGGCCGCTGGCCTCGTCGATTGCGACGGTCTTCCATTCGGGGTTGTTCTTCTGATCCAACGCGCCGTCGAGATCGGCGGCGCGAAGCTGGCGACCGGGGACGAAATTATCGCCCCGCCTCTCAAGCCGCACGAGCATCGGCATGTCCGAATACTTGCGGCAGTAATCCTCGAAATACTCGGCCTGACGGTCGAGATGGAACTCGCGCAGGATCACATGCCCCATCGCCATGCCCAGCGCCGCGTCGGTGCCCTGCTTGGGGTTGAGCCAGATATCGCCGAATTTCGCGGCTTCGGAGTAGTCCGGGCAGATCACCGCCGACTTGGTGCCGCGATAGCGTGCCTCGGTGTAGAAATGCGCATCCGGCGTGCGGGTCTGCGGCACGTTCGAGCCCCAGATCAGCAGAAAGCCCGAATTGTACCAATCCGCCGATTCCGGCACGTCGGTCTGCTCGCCCCAGGTCATGGGCGAGGCGGGCGGCAGATCGCAGTACCAGTCATAGAAGGACATGCAGGTGCCGCCCATCAGGCTCAGGTAACGCGACCCGGCCGCGTAGGAGACCATGCTCATCGCCGGAATGGGCGAGAAGCCGAACACCCGGTCAGGGCCGTAGGTCTTTGCCGTCCAGGCATTGGCGGCGGCGGTGATCTCGGTCACCTCGTCCCAGTTGGCGCGCACGAAGCCGCCCCGGCCGCGCTGGCGTGTGTAGCTCTCGCGCGCGGCCGGGTCGGACTGGATCGCCTCCCAGGCCTGAACGGGGCTGAGTGTCTTGCGCTTCTCGCGCCACAGCTTCATCAGCCGCCCGCGCACCAATGGCGTCTTCACCCGGTTTGCGGAATAGAGATACCACGAATAGGACGCCCCGCGCGCGCAGCCGCGCGGCTCGTGGTTGGGCAGATCGGGGCGCGTGCGCGGATAGTCGGTATGCTGGGTTTCCCAGGTGACGATGCCGGACTTGACGTAGATCTTCCACGAACACGAGCCCGTGCAGTTCACCCCGTGGGTCGAGCGCACCACCTTGTCGTGGCGCCAGCGCTCGCGATAGGTGTCCTCCCAGTCGCGGTTTTCGATGGTGGTCTGGCCGTGGCCATCGGCGAAGGTGTCCTTGCGCACGGATTTCAGGAAGTTGAGGCGGTCGAGAAGATGGCTCATGGCTGTCTCCCTTTGGGGGTCAGTTGGGCCGGGGCACGCGCCGCGTGCCCCCGCGCGAGTTCAGCAGGGGAAGGGCGCGTTCCGGCGGGCATAGAGCCACCAGTTCAGCGCCACGTTGAAGGCGAAGAAGACGATCAGCCCGTAGAAGACCGGCGCCGCCGACTGCCAGGTCGCGAAGGACCAGGCGAAAAGCATGCCGAAGATGAACGGGCCATAGGCTGCGATGGCGGCGGTGAAGCCGATCACCCCGCCACCCTGACGGGGATTGAACAGCATCGGCATCTGCTTGAAGGTCGAGGCGTTGCCCACCCCGGCAAAGAAGAACAGCGCCAGCATGGCCGAGACGAAGAGCCAGAAACTGTCGAGCGAGTCGGGCGTGACCGTCAGCGTGACGAGGAAGGCGCAGATCACCATGCCGATCCCCGCCCAGTGCGTGACGCGCGCGCCGCCGAACTTGTCGGAGATCGGCCCCGCCACGACCCGGCTGGCCGAGCCCACGAGCGGCCCCCAGAAAGCCCAGGTCAGTGGATCGGGCGCGTTCTCGAACCCGCCATAGACCTCGCGGATCAGCAGCGGGAAGGTGGCGGCAAGGCCGGAAAACCCGCCGAAGGTCATGATGTAGAGCGAGGTCTGCGCCCAGGTGTGGCCGGATTTGAAGATGTCGAACTGCTCGCGGAAATTCGACTTGATCGGCACCGATTTCAGGAACAGCCAGGCCGTGATGCCGAACACCGCCACGAAGGGGATCATCACCAGCGGGGCGTTCTGGAGATAGACTTCGACTTCCTCGCCGCCGCGCATCATCGTTTGCGGCTCGCCGACCCATGCCATGCCGCCCAAGAGCGCGAAGCCGATCACCCAGGGGGTGACGAACTGCACGATGGAGACGCCGAAATTGCCGATGCCCGCCTGTACCGCCAGCGCGGTCCCTTGCAAGCGCTTGGGAAAGAACATGCTCGTCGAGGGCATGAAGGAGCTGAAGTTGCCCCCGCCCAGACCGGCAAGGAAGGCCAGGAAGAGAAGCAGCCAATAGGGCGTGGCCGGGTTCTGCACGGCGTAGAACCAGCCCACCAGCGGAATGAGCAAAGACAGGGTGGAAAGGCTGACCACGTGCCGTGTGCCGTAGATCGGCACCAGGAACATGTGGATCAGCCTGAGCGAGCCGCCGGCAAGGCCGGGCATGGCCGCCAGCCAGAAAAGCTGGCTGGACGTGAACTGAAACCCGATCTGCGGCAGGCGCACGACCAGCGCGGAGACCAGGAACCAGGTGATGAATGCCATGGTCAGAGCCGCCGTGGTCAGTGCCAGCGTGGTCCAGGCCAGGCGCGAGCCGCCGCCGTCCCACATTGCCTGATCTTCCGGGTCCCAGCGTTCCAACCAGGTACCGGGGGTTCTTACCGGATTGGCCTTGTCTGCAGACATCGTCTGTCCTTTCGTTGCGTGGGCGGCCGGTCCGGGGACGGGCCACCCCGATTGCCAGGCTCACTTCGCCGGCGCCTCGGAGCTGTCATGTCCGAGACGCTTGAGCAGTGCCTTGAGTTCGTCGAGATCGCGGAAGCGGGCCGTGACGGTAAGGCCCGACCCCCTTTCGGCCAGGGCCACCTTTTCGGAACCGGCGAAGACGCGGGCGAGGGCCAACTCCGCCTCGCGCTTCTCCTTCGCCTCACGCGCGATGGCCTCGTCCACCGAGGAG
>PWLT01000215.1 GCA_003558415.1 Hyphomicrobiales bacterium | reverse complement strand
GAAGAGATCGCGCGCCATTTGCGGCTGCCGCTCCACGCTGCGATCGGCGATGTCAGTCGCATCATCACCGACCGCGAAGATCGGACAATCTATATCGGCCTTTCCAAGTATCGCGGCGACTTCGTCAATCTGGAATTCGACATTCAGGAACCCCCGAAATGAACCGTCGCCCTACCGGCGCGCGCATACTGCGCGTTGCCCTCGTGTCCGATACGCATTGCAACGCAGCGGAGGACGAATCGGCCTCTCCCTATCCCGCGAACGCCCAGGCCAATCCCCGCGCGCGCTTCGTCTTCGAGCGGACCAACCGCTCGGGCGCGGATTTTGTCGTGCATCTGGGCGACATGGTGAACCCGGTGCCCGAACTGCCGAGCTACGCACCGGCGGCCGCGGCGTTCCATGCCCTCGCCGGTCGGCTGGAGATGCCGCTCTATCTGATGCCGGGCAATCACGACATCGGGGACAAGCCGGTGGACTGGATGCCCGCCGGCACTGTGGACGGCACGACCATCGCCCACTACGCCGAGACTTTCGGGCGGCATTACTTTTCCTGGGATGAGGGCGGCTGCCATTTCGTCGTCATCAACGCGCCCCTCATCAACTCTGCTGAGCCGGAGGAGGCCGAGCAGGCCGCGTGGCTGGAGGCCGATCTTGCCGCCAATCGAGACAAGCGCGTCTTTCTGTTCAGCCACTATCCGCCCTATGTCTCCGATCCCGAGGAGCCGGGCACCTATGACAATATCGATGAGCCGGGCCGCAGCTGGCTGCTGAACCTGATCCGCGAATACCGGCCCGAGGCTCTGTTCTGCGCGCATGTCCACAATTTCTGGTATGACGTGATCGGCGAGACCGAGTTCTATATCCTCCCGTCCACCTGCTTCCTGAGGCATGACTATTCCGAACTCTATCGCATCGGCCCGGGCGACCAGAAAGGGCGCAACGATATTGCGAAGCTGGGGCATGTGACGCTCGACATCCACGAAAGCGGCCATGTCGCCCACTACCACCGCAGCTACGGCCAGACCCTCGCCGAAGGCGCGGCGCGCCCCGATCCGTGCGTGCCAAGGCCGCATGTCAAGACGAGCGCGCTGACCTCGCTGTTCGTGGATATGCGCCATGCATGGGCCGAGGAACTGGTGATCGCCCCTTCCGGCGCGGTGGACGAGTTCCGGCGCAAGCGCGCGCGAAACGACTATCCCGTCATGGCCCTGTGGGAGATGGGACTGCGAGGGCTGCGCGTGCCGCTTCAGGATCTGGTGGATCCGGCTACGCGCCGGCGCATGTCGCTGATGCGCGAGGTCGGCCACCTGTTTCACGTCTATGCCTTCGGCATCCCCGATGCGGAAGAGCGCGTGTTGCTCGCCCGGCATGCCGATCTCGTCTCCAGTTTCGAGCTGGTGGTGCCCTGGGACGACCTTTCCGGGCTGGAGAGAGGAATCCGCGAGTTGCGCGCGCAGATCGGGGTGCCGCTGATCCTGTCGCGCGTCAACCGCAAGGACGCTGCCAAACATGCCGGGGGGCGGTACAATCATCTCATCAGCCACGGCTTCACCCTCGACGAACTCGACGAGGTCGCGGCGGCACTCGACGCCCTGCCGGACCTGTGCGACGGCATCCAGGCCACGATCCCGCGCAGCCGGGACCCTTGGCCTGCTGCGCGCGCGCTTGACGCCTTCGTTCGCCGGACAGGGCTGCGCGCCTGTCTCTACATGAAGTCCACCGAGGCGAGTCCGGCCGAAAGTTTCGAGGACGTGACGGCCAACGGCCTGCGCTTCGCCGAGGGGTTGCTGGCCTCGGTCGCCTTCGACGTGGAGGTCATCCTCGACACGTTCGACGACATTGATCGCGGCTATTTCGCCCGCACCGGTCTGGTGGACCGCCGGTTCAACCCGCGGCAATCCGGCGATCTGATCGCGGCGCTTGCGCTGGAACTACAGTCAGGGGAGTGGCAAGCCGATGCGGGCGACGCCCCGCGGCTGGTGAACGCGCAGGGGCTCTCGCTGGGCTTCGCAACGGCGGCTGACGTGCCAGTTGGGGCGACATGGCTCTGCCCCGTCAGCGGACGGCGCGGCGAGGCAGCCCAGCTGTCCCGAGCGCAATCGGATCTGCTCGTGATACGGCAGGAACCGCCCGAAGGCTGAGCGGACTTTCCTGTGCGCCGCGCCACCCCTGTCCGGTTGTCCTTGATTCAATCGTCGCTTTGCGGCGCCTTTCCGAAGCGGGTGGACAAACGGGCGAGAACGCTTTGCTGATGCTCATCGAGGGGCGTTGTGAGCGACCGAAACAGCGTCGCCTGACTGCGGTGGACCGGCGCGCCCTGAAGTACCTTCAGATGATTGGCCGCAAGCGTCGCGCCGGTCGAGGTGATATCGGCGATCGCCTCGGCGGTCAGGTTGGCGACCGTGCCCTCCGTGGCGCCCTGGCTGTCGACAAGCTGATAATCGGCCACCCCATGGGCGCGCAGATGCTCGCGCACCAGCCGGTGGTATTTCGTGGCGATGCGCAGCCGGTGGCCATGCGCGGCGCGGAAGGCCGCGGCCACCGCGTCGAGGTCGTCGAGCGTCTCGACATCGATCCAGCAGGCGGGCACCGCGATTACCAGATCGGCATGGCCAAATCCCATCTGCGCCAGTTCCTCCACCTGGGCGTCCCAGTCGGCAAGCTGCTCGCGCACCAGATCGGAACCCGTCACCCCCAGATGAATGCGCCCCGCCGCCAGTTCGCGCGGGATCTCGCCCGCCGAAAGCAGCCGCAGCGCCGCGCCCTCGGCACCCTCGACAGTGCCGGCATATTCGCGCTCGGCACCGGTGCGCCGCAAGATCACGCCGCGCTCGGCGAACCATTCGAAGGTCTGCTCCATCAGCCGCCCCTTGGACGGCACGCCCAGGACCAGGCTCATGGCGCGCCCTCCGCCTTGAGCGCGGCCACCACGCCGGGGCGGATCACGCCCCCGACCGCCGGGATGGCGCCGTCCTGTCCCAGAACGGCCGTCAGCGCGTCGTAGCGCCCGCCGGTCGCAACGGGCGGCAACTCGCGCCCCGGCGCGATCAGCCCGAAGACGAAACCGTCATAGTATTCCATCGTCGTGCGCCCGTAGGAGGCCTCGAATTCCAGTGCGGCGGGGTCGATGCCGCGTGCGGCCAGCGCATCGAGCCGCGCCTTGAGCCCCGCCGCCGCCGTGGCGATGGCCGGCAGGTCCCGCGCGAGACGGTCGAGCCGCTCTGGAGCCTCCGGCGCGGGGCCGCGCAGATCCATGAGCGCGCCGATGGCGCTAAGTTCACGCTCGGGGATCGGCGGCTCCTGCGCGTCGGCAAGGAGCGCGGCTGCGCGCGCGGCGATTTCATCGGTGCTGCGCTTGCCGATCACTGGTCCGGCTGCGTCAATCTGGGCCGCCACGTCGCCTTGGGCGAGGCGTTCCAGCATCTCGGTGCGTGCGCGGGGCAGGGGCGCACGTCCGCCGAACCTGTCAAGCAGGGTGCGGAAGCGCATGGGCCGCCAGATATGGCGCAATAGCGCGCCGCGCCGCGCGGCGCTGGTGCTCAGCCCCGCCACGGCGGCCTTGAGAAGCCCGATATCGCCGATCACCTTGCGCAGCCCCAGCGGCTCCAGCGGCTCGGCCAGGGCGGCAAATACTTCGGCATCCGCCGCGGCCGGATCGTCGCGCGCGAAGATCTCGAAGCCCACCTGCATGTATTCGCTTGCGCGCGGGCCGCGATGCTCCTGGCGGCGGAAAACCTCGCCCATATAGGCGTAGCGCGCGGGTTCGGCGCCATGCGTCATGTGCATCTGCACCACGGGCACGGTGAAGTCGGGCCGCAGCATAAGCTCGCCGCGCAGCGGGTCGGCGGTGACATAGGCGCGCGCGCGGATATCCTCGCCGTAAAGATCAAGCAGCGTCTCGGCCGGTTGCAGGATGTCGGTTTCCACGACCTGCGCGCCACGCCTGCGGAACCCCGCAAGCAGCGCCTCGGCCTCGGCGCGGATGGCGGCCTTGTCGGGCATGGCGCTCAGCCCCCGTCGAGGATACGGCGGATGGCGGCGACGAGCTCGCCGCGGGGCACTTCGGTCTGGGCCGGCTGGGCCTTCCATTCCTCGAGGCTCGCGCCTTCGGCGATCTTCGCGCCCAGCACCAGATCCTTGATCTGCACGACGCCGCGCGCGGCCTCGTCCTCGCCCTGGATCACGGCCACGGGCGCGCCGCGCCGGTCGGCGTATTTGAGCTGGTTGCCGAAATTCTTCGGGTTGCCCAGATAGACCTCGGCGCGGATGCCTGCTTCGCGCAGCTCGCCCACCATTGCCTGATAGTCGGCCATGCGCGCGCGGTCCATCACCGTGACGACCACCGGGCCTTCGACGCTGCCGCCGATGCGCCCTTTTTCGCGCAATGCGGCAAGCAGCCGGTCCACCCCGATGGAGACGCCGGTGGCCGGCACTTCCTGCCCGGTGAAGCGCTTGACCAGATCGTCATAGCGCCCGCCCCCGGCGACCGAGCCGAACTGGCGCGGGCGGCCCTTCTCGTCAGTGATCTCGAAGGTGAGTTCGGCCTCATAGACCGGGCCGGTGTAATAGCCAAGGCCGCGCACCACCGAGGGGTCAATGACGATGCGGTCGGGGCCGTAGCCTTGGGCGGCGAGGAGGTCGGCGATTGTTTCCAGTTCGGAAACGCCTTCGGCGCCAACCTTACTGCCTTCCGCAATGAATTCGAGGTGTGAAAGGGCTAACCTATTCCACAGCAATTGAGCATCAGAAAAACTTGATTGACTCGGACCAAGACGGGACGTCTCGTCCAGAAGCAGTCCTTCAGTTGCATCGGCAAGACTCTTATCCATGGTCGCCCGCATCACCTTTTGCAGGATATCCTGAGCGGCATGGAGGTAGCGAGAGATTGCATTAATCTGAGGCGCATCGAGCCCCGCACCCTCAGTAAAATCCCCACTCTCGTCCTTGCGGCCTTTGCCCAGCAGGGCGCGCACGCCGTCCTCGCCCAGCCGGTCGAGCTTGTCGATGGCGCGCAGGACGATGCCGCGTTCGGCCTCGAACTTCGTCGGGTCGGCGGGGTCGAGGATGCCGGCCACCTCCATCACCCCGTTGAGAACCTTGCGATTGTTCACCCGCACGATGTAGTCGCCGCGTTCGATCCCCACCGCCTCAAGCGTGTCGGCCAGCATGGCGCAGATCTCGGCATCCGCCGCCACGCTGGCCGCGCCCACCGTGTCGGCGTCGCATTGGTAGAACTGGCGGTAGCGCCCCGGCCCGGGCTTCTCGTTGCGCCACACCGGCCCCATGGCGTAGCGGCGATAGGGAAAGGGCAGATCGTTGCGGTATTGCGCGGCGACGCGCGCCAGCGGCGCGGTCAGGTCATAGCGCAGCGCCAGCCAGTCGCCGGCCTCTTCCTCGGCCCAGGCAAAGACCCCGGCATGGGGGCGGTCCACATCGGGGAGGTACTTGCCCAGCGCGTCGAGCGTCTCCACCGCGCTCGTCTCCAGCGGGTCGAAGCCGTAGCGATGATAGACCCCGGCGATGGTGTCGAGCATCGCCTTGCGCTCGCTCACCTCGGCGCCGAAATAGTCGCGAAATCCCTTCGGCGTCTCCGCCTTTGGCCGCCGTGTGCCCTTGTTCTTCGCCATTGCGCCTGCCCCTCGGGTTGCGCGGCCCGTCTAGCCCAAGGGTTGGCGGGGGGCAAGCATGGGAGGGCAGGGCGCACGAGCGCGATCACGCGTGGCCGCAGGGCGTCGGGCCGACCCGGTGGGGCGATGAGCGATCAGCGGCCCGCCATCGTGGCACGGTGCGCCCATGCAGGCACGCCGCACCCGCACGGCCGCAGGCGCCACCGCTACCGACCGGCCGTTCCCTAGCTCGCCCGCTTGCCCATCACCGCCTCGACCAGTTCCACCGTGGCGGCGACATCCTCGAGGCTCTGGGCCGCGTTGATCTGCTCGACCATGTAGCGGCGCAGATCCGGATGCGAGATCGCATCGATCATGGTCAGCAGCGCCTCGGGGTCGGTCAGCTCGGGCGGCGCGGGTTCGGGAAAGGGAATGACATTGTGTTTCATCTCGACCACTCCGCTCATGCCGTCTGCTCGGTGTCGCGCAGGACACCATCGACGGGCTCGAGAAAGACATCGTGGTGAATCCCGGCATAATCGCGGAT
>PWLT01000018.1 GCA_003558415.1 Hyphomicrobiales bacterium | reverse complement strand
TCATGGGCATACCCGGCTCATCGGCCTCGCAGGCGACCATCCTCGACGGCTTTCCGCTGGCCAAGCAGGGCGAGGCCGCGCGCGCGCTTTCGGCCGCGTTCTTCTCCTCGCTGGTCGGGGGAATCGTCGGCGCGGCGATCCTGACGGGCTTTGTGCTCATCGCGCGACCGCTCATCCTGTCCTTCAGTTCGGCCGAGCTGTTCATGCTCTCGGTCTTCGGATTGTCGATGGTGGGGGTGATGGCGGGGCGTTCGCTGGTCAAGGGGCTGGCGGCCTGCGGGCTGGGGCTGGTGATCGGCTCCATCGGCGGCGCACCGGCCACGGGCGAGTTCCGCATGGTCATGGGGGTGGACTATCTCTATGACGGCATCCCGCTGGTGGTGATCGGGTTGGGGCTGTTCGCGGTGCCCGAAATCGTCGACCTGCTGCGCCGCGACCGCCCCATCGCGGGCGACGGGCGGCTCGGGCGCGGATGGCTCTCGGGTGTGCGCGACTGGATGGACAACTGGTGGCTGTCGCTGCGCTGCTCGGGGCTGGGCGCGATGATCGGGGCGATCCCGGGCCTTGGCGGCTCGGTGGTCGACTGGATCGCCTATGGCCACGCGGTGCAGACGACCCGCAAGAACCCCCATTTCGGACAGGGCGACATCCGCGGCGTCATCGCACCCGAAAGCGCCAACAACGCCAAGGAGGGCGGCGGGCTGCTGCCCACGCTGATGTTCGGCATCCCCGGTTCGGGTTCGATGGCGGTGTTCCTGGGCGGCATGGTCCTGCTGGGGATACAGCCCGGCCCCTCGATGGTGGGCGCCAATCTCGACCTGACCTATACCATCGTCTGGTCGCTGGCGCTGGCCAATGTGATCGGCGCGGGTCTGTGCATCCTGCTCGCGGTGCCGATCTCGCGGCTCACGCTGATCCCGTTCCAGCTTCTGGCGCCCTTCATCATCATGGTGATCAGCTTTGCCGCCTTTCAGGCAACGCGCTCGCTCGACGACCTGATCGCGCTTCTGGCCACGGGGCTTCTGGGCATCTACATGCGCCGCTTCGGCTGGCCGCGCCCGGCATTACTGATCGGCTTCGTCCTCGCCACCCAGGCCGAGACCTATCTTTATCAGGCGGTGCAGTTCTACGGCTGGGAGTTCCTCACCCGCACCGGCGCGATGATCATCGCCGGGCTGACCATTGGCTCGGTCTGGCTGGGCATCCGCTCACGCGTGAGCGACAGCGACGTCTCCGAATACGAGATCGATCGGCAGGGTCCGGGCGGGCTGAGCGCCCTGCGCGCGCGCTGGCCGCAGCTCGTCTTCGGGCTGCTGGTGCTCGCCGTCTTCGCCTTCGCGATCAACGATGCGCTGGGCCGGTCGTTCCTCGGGCAGGTCTTCCCGCTGATCATGGCCGGCGCGGGGGCGCTGTTCGCGACGGCATTGCTCGCGATCGTGGTCTTCGGGCCGGCCGATGCCAAGTCGCTCTACGATCAGGAGATGCTCCCCGAGAACCGCGCCGAGGAGGGCGTGCGCCCGCTGTGGAACGGGGCCTTCTGGATCGCGCTTCTGGTGGGGCTGACGGCGCTGGTGGGGTTCGTCATCGCGCTCACGGCCTTCTTTCTCATCTACCTGCCGATGCGCGCGCGCACCGGGCCGCTCAAGACGCTGATCCTGACAGCCGCCGGTCTGGGCTTCGTGCTCACGCTGGCCTATTTCCTCAACCTCAACTTCCCCTATGGCCTGCTGCAGGAAACCTATCGCCTGCCCTGGCCCTTCCGGTGAGCCGCAATGCAACACGCCATACCCTACCATTTCCTGCGCGGGGGCACCTCGCGCGGGCCCTATTTCAACCGCGCCGAACTGCCTCAGGATCGTGACGCGCTCACCCGTGTCCTGATCGCGGCACTCGGCGCGGGCCATCCGTTGAGCATCGACGGCATCGGCGGCAGCGCCATGGTCACCAACAAGGTCGCCATGCTCTCGCGCAGCGATGACGACTGGGCCGATGTGGATTACTTCTTCGCTCAGGTCGGGGTGGAGGAGCGCGAGGTGGACTATCGCCCGACCTGTGGCAACATCCTCTCGGGCGTCGGCCCCGCGGCGATCGAGATGGGGCTCGTTCCTGCCAGCGAGGGCGAGACACGGGTGCGCATCCTCGCGGTCAATACCGGCGCGCGGATCGAGGCGGTGATCCGCACGCCGGGCGGGCAGGTCGAGTACGAGGGCGACGCGGCCATCGCCGGGGTGCCGGGCACCGCGGCGCCGGTGACGCTGAACTTCATGGACACGGTCGGGCGCATCTGCGGTGCCATGCTGCCCACGGGCCATGCGCGCGAGGAGATCGACGGGGTCGAGCTCACCTGCATGGATGTCGCCATGCCGATGATGATCGCACGCGCAGCCGATCTCGGGGTGACGGGCTTTGAGTCGCGCGATGAGCTTGACGAGAACCGCGCCCTGTTCGAGCGGATGGAGGCGCTCAGGCTGGAGGCGGGCCGGCGCATGGGGCTGGGCGATGTGACGCGCTCGGTCACGCCCAAGATCGGGCTGCTGGCAGCGCCGCGCGCGGGCGGCACCGTCACTGCGCGCTACTTCATGCCCTGGGAGTGCCACCCCTCCATGGCGGTGACCGGCGCACAGTGCCTCGCGGCCTGCACGCTATTGCCCGGCGGCATCGCCGAGGGGCTGGCGCAGCCGCCCGAGGGCAGCCCCGCCGGCATCCGCATCGAACACCCCTCGGGCGAGATCGAGGCGATGATGGATTATGCACGCGAGGGCGGGGAGCTTCGCATCAACGCCGCCGGGCTGTTGCGCACCGCGCGGCTCCTGGCGCGCGGCGAGGTGATGGTGCCCGACGCAGCGCTGCGCGGCTGAGCCCTGCCGGTAGTACCCGTCTCGATCGCGAGCTGCGTCATTGGAGCGTGTTGCGGGAAGGCGGGCGCGCGCGTTCCCGTCGGGACGGCGGGCGCGCCTTCCTGTGCTCGCACGGAGGTTGCTGTCAGTGCGGCAGACAGATCTCGGCGCGCAACCCGCCAAGGCGCGCGCTCTCGCCGAGATTCAGCGTGCCGCCCTGCGCACGCACAGAATCCGCCACGATCGCAAGCCCCAGCCCCACGCCCTCTCCCGCATTGCGGCTGCGCGCGGGATCGAGACGGACAAAGGGCTGCAACGCCTCGGCGCGGCGCTCCTCATCGATGCCGGGGCCGTCATCCTCGACACGGATGCAGATCGCGCCCGGCGAGGCCGTCACCTCCAACTCGGCGCGCGTGCCGTAGCACACCGCGTTGGCGACAAGATTATCGAGCGCGCGGCGCAGCAGTTGCGGGCGCATCTCGACCTCGCGGGCCTGTGCGTGACCCGCCTCGTCGAGCACCAGCGTCACCTCATGGCCCGCGCGCTGCGCATCCTCCACCGCCGCGCGCACCACCTCCAGCGGATCGCCGCGAACCGGATCGTCGGTGGCCTCTCCGCGCACATAGGACAGGAAGCTCTCCACCAGCCGTTCCATCTCGACGACATCGGCAAGCATCGCCGCGCGGTCCGGGTCGCTCTCCTCCCGCAGGGCGAGGCCGAGCCGCAACCGGGTCAGGGGCGTGCGCAGATCGTGGCTCACCGCCGAGAGCATGCGCGTGCGGCTCTCGATCTGGCGCTCCAGCCGGTCGCGCATCTCCAGAAAGGCCCGCCCGGCGGCGCGAACCTCGGCGGCGCCGCGCGGGCGGTAATCGACGCTGCGGCCCTTGCCGAACGCCTCGGCCGCCTGCGCGAGCTGTCGGATCGGGCGGATCTGATTGCGCAGAAAGACGAAGGCGATCAAGGTCATGAGGATGCCGGTCAGCAGCACGATCACCAGCAGCTGATGCGGATTGGTGGGCGACAGGCGCTGACGCTCAAGCACCAGCATGAGCGGGCCATGCCTCGTGTCGAGCCACAGCCGCGCCTCGTGCCGGCCGGTGACGAGATCGATGCCGCGCACCGCGTCGAGTTCGGCGCGCAGCGTGGCGGTCACCATCCGTCCGGTCAGATCGACAAGCTCGCGCCGGTCGCGGCCCTGCGCGGGCGGCGGGGTCGATGCCGGAAGCTCGGCGCGCACCGAGAGCGGACGCGCCAGCCGCGCGAGAACCGCGCGGGCCTCGGAGAGTTGCGCCGCGGCCTCGATCTCTTCGTGAAGATTGCCGATCCCGACGCTGTAGTTGCGCGTCATGCGCTCGCTCACACCATCGTAATGGCGCTGGATGAAGACCACCGTCACCACGATCTGCATCACCAGGATCGGGATGATCAGGATCAGTGCCGACCGTCCATACAGCCCCTCGGGCAGAAACCGCTTGAGAACACGCAACGCCATGGCGCGAGCCTAAGCGATCAAGACGCACAGGTGGAGGGCCTTCTGAACCAAGGGAATGAGGGAGCCCGCGCACACCCCACCCGCTTGCCCCTGACGGGCAGGCATGCCTTTGTGTGGACAGGAGGATTGAGCGATGAATCACGACGATCTGCGCAAGTGGTCGAAACGCGCCGCCGACTGGGCACATGGCTATCACGCGGGACTGCGCGAGCGCCCGGTGCGCGCACAGGCTCAGCCCGGAGCGACGGCCGCGCGCCTGCCCGCGACCGCGCCCGAAGCGCCCGAGCCGATGGAGCGCGTGATGGCCGATTTCGAGGCGATCGTGCCCGATGCGATGACCCACTGGCAGCATCCGCGTTTCTTCGCCTATTTTCCCTCTAACGCCGCGCCCGCCTCGATGCTGGCCGAACAGCTCGCCAATGCCATGGCCGCGCAATGCATGCTCTGGCAGACGAGCCCCGCGGCGACCGAGATCGAGCAGGTCATGATCGGATGGCTGCGCGATGCGCTGGGTCTGCCCGAAGGCTTCACCGGCACCATCCATGACAGCGCCACCACCGCCACGCTTTCGGCCGTGCTGACCATGCGCGAGCGCGCGCTCGACTGGGCGGGCAACGCGGCGGGGCTGTCCGGTCAACCGCGGTTGCGGCTCTACGCCTCCGATCAGGTCCATTCCTCGATCGACAAGGCCGCGCGGATCGCGGGGCTTGGGCAGGACAATCTGGTCAAGGTGCCCACCGATGCCGATCTTTCCATGGATCCCGAAGCGCTCGAAGCCGCGATCGCGGCCGACCGCGCGGCGGGGCATCTACCCATCGGCGTGATCCTTTGCGTTGGCGGCACTTCGGTGGGCGCCTCCGACCGGCTCGCGCCCTGCATCGCGGTTGCCCGGCGCGAGGGGCTGACCACCCATGTCGATGCGGCCTGGGCGGGCACAGCGATGATCTGTCCCGAGTTCCGCGATATCTGGGACGGTGTAGCGCAGGCCGACAGCGTCGTGTTCAACCCGCATAAATGGCTGGGTGTGCAGTTCGACTGCTCGGTGCAGTTCCTGGCTGACCCTGCGGCGCAGCTGCGCACGCTGGGGTTGCGCCCCGACTATCTGCAGACGCTGGACGCCGACACCGCGATCACCGATTTCAACGAATGGACCATCCCGCTGGGCCGACGTTTCCGCGCGCTCAAGCTGTGGTTCGTGCTGCGCGCCTACGGGCTCGAGGGGCTGCGCACGCGCATTCGCAATCACGTTGCCTGGTCGAGCGAGCTCGCAGAGCGGATCGGGGGGATGGAGGCGCTGGAGATCGTCACGCCGCCGGCGCTTTCCCTGTTCACCTTCGCGCATCGTGACGGCGATGCAATGAGCGAGGACCTGCTCAAGCGGATAAATGACGATGGGCGGGTCTATCTCACCCAGACGCGCCATGCGGGGCGCTTCGCGATCCGGGTTCAGATCGGGCAGTTCGACTGCACCCGCGAGGATGTCATGACCGTCGCCGAGGTGCTGGAGGATCTGCTCGTCGGGTCAGACCGCGCGTGAGAATGCAACGGGGCGGGTCCGCCATCGCGCACCCGCCCCGCCTGCGGCACCTCGCGGTGCCGCGTCTAGTTTTCGGTTCTCAGAACCGGAACGACAGCCCGACCGAGGCGCCGGTTGCGTTCACATCATTGCTGGTTCCGGCCACATTGCGGAACCGATGATGGGTCACTTCGCCGGTGATAACCCAGCTCTGGTCGATCGCGTGCGAGAGGCCCGCGCCCACCAGCCAGCCGGTGTCGGAGTGCGAGGTGCCCCCGCCGTCCGTGCTGTTCGCCACCGCTACGCCGACCG
>PWLT01000418.1 GCA_003558415.1 Hyphomicrobiales bacterium | reverse complement strand
CTCCGACTCCTGTGCCAGCGAATGTGCCAGGCGAAGTGACAGGAATCGTGCCAAAGGCGATTCTCGTGCCTCAGGGCGCGATTATCGCAAATATTTCAGAGGCTTGAGGGGGTTTTGGCTCCGGCGGTAGGATTCGAACCTACGACCAATTGATTAACAGTCAACTGCTCTACCGCTGAGCTACGCCGGAACACGAATGGCCAGATAGCAAGGCTTGCGGGCAAGGTCCATACCTGTGGTGAAGATTCCGCAGCCGGGCCATTGCTGTTCATACCCGCCATGCAGCGCCCGGTAAACACCTCCCTATCGGTGCGCCCCATACTCTCCGGCACGCGTAAATCCGGACAGCGGCGCCGATGCCTCGGCCCGGGCGAGACCGCGGTCAACCAGATCGATCAGATGGGCGAGCACGTTGCGCGCCGCCGCTGGCATGAGGGCGCTTGGCGTGTCGGTGTAGACCCGCGCGGCGATTGCATCGGGACGCTGCGGCGTCGGGCCAAGCGCCGCGAGTATCTGTGCCTCGCGTTCCCGACGGTGCGCAGCAAGCCAGTCGATCCGCTCGGTAGGTGCCCCGACGGGCGGGCCGTGGCCGGGAAACATGCGTGTCGTCCCCAGTGCGGCAAGCTTGTCGAGCGAGGCCATGTAGGCGCCCAGATCCCCATCGGGCGGGGAGATCAGCGACGTTGCCCATCCCATTACATGATCGCCGGAAAAGATCTGCCCCTCCCACAGGAAGCACATGTGATTGCCCATATGCCCCGGCGTCCAGATCGCGCGCAGCGACCAGCCGTCGCCCTCTACCTCGGCCCCGTCGGCAAGGCGCCGGTCGGGTGCGAAGGCCCGGTCGACACCCTCGCCGCCGGTCAGCGCGCCGCTATCGGCCAGCGCCTGCATCGCGGGGCTGCGCCCGTCGCGAGCGCTCCCATATGCCAGCACCGGCGCGCCGTGACGCTTGCCCAGAACCGCAGCGAGCGGGGAGTGGTCGAGATGCGCATGGGTGACCAGAACATGGCTGATGCGCTCGCCCGGCCGCAGCGCGGCCTCGAGCGCGCGCAGATGGCCGGGATCGTCGGGCCCCGGGTCGATCACCGCGACAGTGCCCTCACCAAGGATATAGCTGTTGGTGCCATGCAGCGTCATCGGCGAGGGGTTGGGCGCCAGCACGCAGCGCAGCCCCGGGGCGAGCTGCTGCACCTTTCCGGGTTCAGGCGCGCTCATGCGCGAGCGACTCGTAGAGCGCGAAATCATCGGCGGCAAAGTTGCGCAACCGCGCCTCGGTCTCGGGGGTGACGTCGAGCTCACCCTCGGGCGAGACATTGAGCCGCGGCAGAACGATCTCGCAGTCCAGACGCTCCTCGAGGAAATGCACGAGCGCGTCGATATCGTCATAGCGAAACAGCCGGTCGACCCCGAGCCCGTCCTTGCCCGAGAGGAACTTCGCCTGCGAGCCGACCTCGGCATGGGGCGGGCGCGGGCTCTCCATATAGTCGTTCAGGAAGCGGTCGAAGCTGATGCCGGCGGTGCTGTTGCGGGGGTTGGCGATCTCCTCGCGCTGGCGGTAGCGATACCAGCTCCCCAGCCAGTCCAGCGGCTCGCGCATCATCGCGAGCACGGTGAACTCCTGGCCCGAGGAGGCCTTCAGATAGGGGCCGATGAAGCGGCGGAAACGATAGGCCGGGGTGTGCTTGAGCTCGGGCGGGCGCTGTATCGCCATGCTTGCAAGCGGCTCCAGCGCCGCCTCGATGGCGGTGGATCCGGTCTTGGGGGTCGCCAGAAGCGCCAGCCGATGTTCCCAGAATACAAGCATGATCAGATGGTTGTCCCTTGAATCAGAATTCCTCGTGGCGCGTAAACTATACGTTAACTCCTGGTGGGAAAAGCTGGTTGCAGAAAATTCGGTTGAAATGTTCTCCATTTGATCGCATAGATGGGCGGAACAGGACGCGAACAAACCTGAGATTGCCGCATCCATGCGGCTGTGAAATAAGGGGCACCGACCAATGGCAACCGCGAACCTTCTGGACATGACCGATAAGCGCGAAACCGACAAGCAAAAGGCGCTCGACAGCGCCCTGGCGCAGATCGAACGGCAGTTCGGCAAGGGCTCGATCATGAAGCTCGGCGGCGACAACCCGGTGACCGAGATCGAATCGACCTCGACCGGCTCGCTGGGGCTCGACATCGCGCTGGGCATCGGCGGGTTGCCCAAGGGCCGCGTCGTGGAGATCTATGGGCCCGAAAGCTCGGGCAAGACCACCCTGACGCTGCATGTGGTGGCCGAGGAGCAGAAAAAGGGCGGCGTCTGCGCCTTTGTCGATGCCGAACACGCGCTCGATCCGCTTTATGCGCGCAAGCTGGGCGTGGATCTCGACGAGTTGCTGATCAGCCAGCCCGATACCGGCGAACAGGCGCTGGAGATCACCGATACGCTGGTGCGCTCGGGCGCGGTCAGCCTCGTGGTGGTCGATTCGGTGGCCGCGCTGACGCCCAAATCCGAGCTTGAGGGCGACATGGGCGACTCGAGCGTCGGCGTCCATGCCCGGCTGATGAGCCAGGCGATGCGCAAGCTCACCTCCTCGATCGCGCGCTCGAAATGCATGGTGATCTTCATCAACCAGATCCGCATGAAGATCGGCGTGATGTTCGGCTCGCCCGAGACGACGACCGGTGGCAACGCGCTCAAGTTCTATTCCTCGGTGCGGCTCGACATTCGGCGCATCGGTTCGATCAAGGACCGCGACGAGGTGGTGGGCAACCAGACCCGCGTGAAGGTGGTCAAGAACAAGGTCGCGCCGCCCTTCAAGCAGGTCGAGTTCGATATCATGTATGGCGAAGGGATCTCCAAGCGCGGCGAGCTCATTGACCTCGGCGTCAAGGCCGGTGTCGTGGAGAAATCCGGCGCCTGGTATTCCTATGGGGATCAGCGCATCGGTCAGGGCCGCGAGAACGCCAAGACCTATCTCAAGGAAAACCCGGAGGTCGCCGCCGAGATCGAGGAGCGTATCCGCGCCGCGCATGGGCTCGACTTGACGATGTCCGGGGACGCGGGCGACGAGGAAGAGGTCGTCGAGGGCTGAGATTCTCCCTCGCGCTCCGGGGTGCAGGCGGGCACGCCCCGGCTCTGCGGCGACGGCCGCCCGGATCGTTTCGGCCGCAACACGCTATCAGGGGTAGCGCTTGCGCGACCCCCCCCGGCGGGCACCGATCGTTGCAGCGCAGCATCATGCACGCGCGCGCTGCCCAGTTGAGCGGATGCCATCGCCCTCATGGCAGGGGCGCGATCACTGGACAGTATTCCGGTGTCGGGGTACATGCCGCGGGCCGATCCGGTCCACGGTGCCAAGGATACTGCCATGCCGAGCCTCAATGACATCCGCAACACCTTCCTGGATTACTTCGCGCGGGAGGAACACGAGGTGGTGCCGAGCTCGCCGCTCGTGCCGCGTAACGATCCCACGCTGATGTTCACCAATTCCGGCATGGTGCAGTTCAAGAACGTCTTCACCGGGGTCGAGCAGCGCGACTACAAGCGCGCGGTCACCTCGCAGAAATGCGTCCGCGCCGGCGGCAAGCACAACGATCTCGACAATGTCGGCTATACTGCGCGCCATCACACCTTCTTCGAGATGCTGGGCAATTTCAGCTTCGGCGACTATTTCAAGGAAGCCGCGATCCCCTATGCCTGGGAGCTGATCACACGTGAATTCGGGCTCGACCCGGCGCGGTTGCTGGTAACGGTCTATCATACCGACGACGAGGCCGCGGCGCTGTGGAAGAAGGTGGCGGGCCTGCCCGATGAGCGCATCATCCGCATCGCCTCGGACGACAATTTCTGGTCCATGGGCGCGACCGGCCCCTGCGGGCCGTGTTCCGAGATATTCTATGATCATGGAGAGCACATCCCCGGCGGCCCGCCGGGCAGCGCGGATGAGGATGGCGACCGGTTCGTCGAGATCTGGAACCTCGTCTTCATGCAGTTCGAGCAGTTCGCCGATGGCACGCGCACCGACCTGCCGCACCCCTCCATCGATACCGGCATGGGGCTCGAGCGCATCGGCGCGCTTCTGCAGGGCAAGCATGACAATTACGACACCGACCTGATGCGCGCGCTGATCGAGGCGAGCGCGCATGCCACCTCCACCGATCCCGACGGACCCGGGCGCATCCATCACCGGGTGATCGCGGATCACCTGCGCGCCACCTCCTTCCTGATCGCCGACGGGGTGATGCCGACCAATGAGGGGCGCGGCTATGTGCTGCGCCGCATCATGCGCCGCGCGATGCGCCATGCCCACCAGCTCGGCACGCGCGAGCCGCTGATGCACCGCCTGGTGCCCGCGCTCGTAAGCAAGATGGGCGGCCATTTCTCCGAACTCACCCGCGCGCAGGCGCTGATCACCGAAACCCTGAAGCTGGAAGAGACGCGCTTTTTCCAGACGCTTGAGCGCGGGTTGCGCCTGCTCGAGGATGAGGTGTCGCGCCTGCCCGAGGCCGCGCCGCTGCCGGGCGAGGCGGCCTTCAAGCTCTATGACACATTTGGTTTCCCGCTCGACCTGACGCAGGACGCGCTGCGCGAGCAGGGCCGCGCGGTCGATGTCGCGGGTTTCGATGCCGCCATGGCGGAGCAGAAGGCCAAGGCCCGCGCCGCCTGGTCCGGCTCGGGCGAGACGCGCGAGGCGGCGATCTGGTTCGACCTCGCCGAGGCGCATGGCGCAACCGAATTCCTCGGCTACGAGGAGGAGAACGCCGAGGGCCAGATCCTCGCGCTGGTGCGCGAGGGCAAGCCGGTGGAGGCGGCCGAGACTGGCGAGAGCGTGCAGATCGTGCTCAACCAGACGCCGTTCTACGCCGAGGCCGGCGGGCAGGTGGGCGATCGCGGAACGCTGCGCGTTGAGGGCGGCGCGGCGCGCATCACCGACACCAAATCCGTCCAGGGCATTCACATTCACTTCGCGGAGGTCACGCAGGGCCGGCTGGAGCCGGGCCAGGCCGCCGAGCTCGAGGTCGATCACGAGCGCCGCACCGCGATCCGCGCCAATCACTCGGCCACGCATCTTCTGCATGAGGCGCTGCGCCGGACCCTGGGCGACCATGTCGCGCAGCGCGGCTCGCTCAACGCGCCGGACCGGCTGCGCTTCGACTTCTCGCACAGCAAGGCGCTCAGCGAAGGCGAACTCGATCATGTCGAGGCCGAGGTCAACGCGTTCATCCGGCAGAATGCGCCGGTCGAGACCCGGATCATGGAGCCCGATGCGGCACGCAAGCTCGGCGCGCAGGCGCTCTTCGGCGAGAAATACGGCGATGAGGTGCGTGTGGTCTCGATGGGGGTGCTGGAGGGTTCGGGCAAGGGGCTCGACGGGCGCACCTATTCGATCGAGCTGTGTGGCGGCACCCATGTGCGCCGCACCGGCGATATCGGGCTCTTCGTGCTGACAGGGGAGGGCGCCTCAGCCGCGGGCGTGCGCCGGGTCGAGGCTTTGACGGGCGAGCTCGCCCGGCGCCATCTCGCCGGGCAGGAGAAGCGGCTCGATGCCGTGGCGCGGATCCTGAAGACCCGTCCTGATGAGCTCGAAGCGCGCGTGCAGGCTCTCGCCGAGGAACGGCGAACACTGCAAAACGAAGTCGCGCAGCTGCGCCGTGAACTCGCGACGGCGGGCGGCGGGGATGGCGAGGCCGTGCAAAGCCGCGAGGTGGGCGGGATACCGTTCATCTCGCAGGTGCTCACCGGGGTGGGGGGCAAGGATCTCCCGCCGCTCATCGATGCGCTCAAGGCGCGGCTGGGCACCGGTGCGGTGCTGCTGGTGGCCGATGCGGGCGGCAAGGCTGCGGTTGCGGCTGGGGTGACCGATGATCTGACCGACCGGCTCTCGGCTGTTGATATGGTTCGTGCGGCCGCACAGGCCCTGGGCGGCAAGGGCGGCGGCGGACGGGCAGATATGGCCCAGGCCGGCGGGCCGGACCCCTCGCGCGCCGATGCGGCAATCGAGGCTGTGGAAAAGATGATGGGAGGCTGAAAATGGGCGCATACTGGATCGCACATGTCGAGGTGAGTGACCCCGACGAATATAAGAAATACGCGGCGATCGCGACCGAGGCGATCGCGGCTCATGGCGGCCGCTTCCTCGCCCGGGGCGGGCGCTACCGCCAGATGGAGGGGCGCG